>JBAXXB010000524.1:0-1520 GCA_037128115.1 Bacteroidota bacterium | reverse complement strand
CTTGCCAGGAAATTCGGCCAAAGGTTTTCACTGCAGATCATGCCTACCTACGTGCACGTCAATCTCGTAACCGGTCCCGAAGACCATAATAACGTTTTCTCGCTTGGAGCAGGAGCACGTTTCAAGATCAGCCAGCGTGTAGCCATCAACGCCGAATACTACTACCTTTTCCCGCACCAGATCAAATCAATCCCGGCCACAAGCGCGTTATCGGTGGGAGTTGACATAGAAACCGGCGGACATGTATTCCAGATATTCCTCACCAATGCCAATGGAGAAAACACCGAAAGCCTCGTTACGCAAACAACAGGGAAATGGCAGAACGGGGATATTTTCCTTGGATTCAATATCTCCAGGATATTTACCGTTGTCAAACCAAAGGAATTCAGAAAAAAACAATAAACATGAAAAACTGGCTTAAAATTGCTTTAGCACTGCTGGCGCTTGGTTTCATTACCGGGGCCGTGGTCGCCTATTTTCTTTATAACAAACCACATCCTGATTATGAAAAGATTGATGCTGCCTATACCCTTGCTGCAGCTGATCTGTATAAAGAGTTTACCGCCGATAAAAACAAGGCCGGGACAAAATACAATGGTAAAGTTGTTGCAGTAACAGGCAAACTGTCCAAAGTTGAAGTTAAAGATTCCCTCACCACCTGCGTTTTTGTTTTTGAACAGGGAATGTTCGGGGACCAGGGAGTGCGTTGCACCATGCTGCCAGCATTCAGGGAGAAGGCAGGAAAACTTCAACCCGGCGCTGATTTAAAGTTAAAAGGGTATTGCACTGGGTTTAACGATACCGATATAATACTTGATAAATCTTCAATTGTAAAATAGCAAATCAAAAGAAACCATGAAGAACCTGATCATATTAGTTTTTTGCCTGACTGCAGTTTCCTTCTCAGCAGATGCCCAGAAATTCATAACCAAGACAGGCCATATTAAATTCTTTTCCGAAAGCCCGCTTGAGAAGATCGAAGCTCACAATCACCAGGTAAATGCCGCCCTTGATGCAGCAACAGGTGATTTTGTATTCAAGGTGCTGGAGAAATCTTTCGAGTTCGACAAAGCCTTGATGCAGGAACATTTCAACGAGAATTACGTGGAGTCCGATAAGTATCCGAATGCCCTCTTTTCAGGCAAAATAACCAATATCAAAGATGTGAATATTGCGAAGGACGGGGTTTACGAAGTAAATGTGGAAGGAAAACTCACACTTCACGGAGTAACGCAAGCTGTTAAACAAAAAGGCAGCATCGAAGTCAAGGGAGGCAAACTGATAGGGAATTCGAAATTCAGCATTCTGCTTTCAGATTACAATATAAAAATCCCCGGAGCTGTTGCAAACAACATTTCAAAAACAGTTGAGATCACAGTAGAGATCAGCCTTGAAAAATTAATTTAGTCTATGGAAGATTACGAAAAAATATTTGAAAACAACAGGGCCTGGGTAAAAAGCAAACTGGCTGCTGACGAGCATTTTTTCGAGAAGCTTGCAAAGGAGCAGAAACCGCATTA
>JBAXXB010000523.1:0-1572 GCA_037128115.1 Bacteroidota bacterium | reverse complement strand
GAGAAGCATACTCCATGCGGACATACTTTAATATCTACCGGATATAATCCCTGATCAGTTTTAAGGCTGGAAGAAAAACCATCAGAATCCCGGCGAAAATACCAATGCCGGTAAAGGCTACTACCATCAGGTAAGGCCTGATATGGAGCATGATTTCCTGGAAAGTAAGCTTATCCTGCACAACCAGGTATCCTTTGCTGTAACCTGCAACTATCAGTGCAAGCCAGAAAAACAGGAGGATAATATTCATTACCCAGAACCCTATGGAAATCAGGCGGCTTTGAAATTTACTGAATTGCACTTTTGCAATATCGGGTATTAAAAACAGGCAGGAGGCAATCAATATCATCGTATTTATACCGATGGTACTCCCCATAGCATGTGCCACTGTGAGGTGCGTACCGTGTGTAAAGATATTAATGGCCGGTATGGAAAGCAGTATCGAAAGGCATAGGTTCAATAAAATCCAGACATCGGAAGCGACTATAAACCGTACCGAAAGGAGGTGGAAATCCTGAAGGGATTTGGTGAGATCCCGTTTCCAGTTCCAGATTAGTTTCCCCAGGATGAGCAGTTCGGTCATGCTTATACCGTAAGCGATATAGCGCACCCACATGGCATTGGGAACAATGTAGATATGATGGGCCCAGTTGAAAATAAGATTGACCAAACCAAGAAAATACATGATAAAGGCCAGCCTCGACTTTGCAATCGAGTCGTCCTGCTTAATGCGATCCATGAGGAAAATGGCCGTACCATAAATTAACATATTCCACGAACCGACCAGTGAACCGTTCGATTTCCATTGTACCGTTATATCGCGTACCAGGTGATCCCTGAAATAGGAAAAGTTCCAGAGGTTGGATTCCATGTAGGTGAACAGGAAAAAGAAGATGCCGGTACCCCACATCCACAGGTAAACGGGCCAGGGTTCGGTTTTAGTAAAAACAGTCTTAAAGTAGTTAAACCCGAATATAATCCATGATACAATGATGGGAATGGCCAGAATAGGGGGAAATTCCCAGTATTCTCTTCCGCCGAATTTCCCCATGAGGTATGAAAAGATCACTAAAAAACCGGTAATGATGAAAATCCACAAATGGATTGCTGCCAGCTTGTTCGAAAACAATTTCACATTGCAGTACCTTGACACATAATAATATATACCACCCACCGCACTAAGAAATATCCAGGCTATTACCAGCGATACATGCAAAGGGCGGTTTTTAATGAAAGGTATGAAGTCGAGAAAACCAGGGATAATAAACTGGAATGCGCCCAGTATGCCAAACATCACCCCACCCACCAGGGATAATATGGCAAACAAAACAAAGTAAATACTAATTTGCTTTTTCATCTTTCCCCTTCCAGTTAACAGTTCCATCGTAATTGATTTCAAATTTTTTGACAGGCGATACGCCGGTTTTATCCGCATAGGTCAGGAAAGCTACGAGTTCATCCATTTCTTCTCCTGTTAAATGATAATTAGGCATGCGCGCAGTACCCACCTGAAGAAGTGCCCTAGCATACAAAGGCCCTTTGCCCGGAGCCGAAATAACATTAGTTAAGTCC
>JBAXXB010000522.1:0-1587 GCA_037128115.1 Bacteroidota bacterium | reverse complement strand
TAAAAAAAGAACTAACGAAACAGTATTACCATACCAAATCAGAAATAGAGGATATAAAGAACTTACTCCGGGAGATTGGTAATCAAGAAAGGTGGTTTGAATGGATTGAAGATTTCGGGAATTACATCAAGAGTAAACGAGATGTTCCCGATTCCATAAAGAAGGAAATCCTGAAAACAGTCATTGATTTTATATCGGTTGATTATGATAATCAGGAGAAAGTTCACCGACTTTATATCCACTTCAAGATTCCTGTCTTTTTACAAGTAAGAGAGGGTAAAAATGGAAGTCTCTCCAATTACCTTATATCCAAACCTTTGGAAACCCTTGGTAAACGGTTCGACCAAAACACCCCCCCAACGTACTATTCAACTGTGACCGATTTCGCTAAATTCCTGGGTTGATCCACATTGCAGCCACGAAGCAAAGCGATATGGTAGGAGAGTAGCTGCAGGGGGATGGTAGCCAGCAAGGGAACAAGCATCTCGTCGCATTCGGGGATTTCGATGCAGTAATCGGCCAGTTCGCGCACCTGCTCGTCGCCTTCGGAAACAATGGCAATGATTTTGCCTTTACGGGCTTTCACCTCCATAATATTGCTCACCACCTTTTCGTATTGACCTTTGCGGGTAGCGATCACTACAACAGGCATTTCCTCGTCGATAAGGGCTATGGGGCCGTGTTTCATTTCGGCTGCCGGGTAGCCTTCGGCATGTATATAGGATATTTCTTTCAGCTTAAGCGAACCTTCGAGGGCAATAGGGAAGTTGATGCCCCTGCCCAGGTATAATGCATTGGATACCTTGCTGAACACTTTGGCAATTTCCTTAACCTGCTCGTTGCATTTCAGCGTTTTCTCAATTTTTTCGGGAATGGAGTTAAACTCGTGCAGCATACGATAGTAACGTGAAGCGGAGATGGTGCCCTTTTTCTCGGCCAGCATCAGCGCCAGCAAAGTAAGTATGGTAACCTGGGATGTAAAAGCCTTGGTTGATGCCACGCCTATCTCGGGCCCGGCATGGGTATAGGAACCTGCATCGGTTGCCCTGGCAATGGATGACCCTACAACGTTGCAGATGCCGATAATGGTGGCACCTTTGGATTTGGCCATCTCGATAGCGGCCAGGGTATCTGCTGTTTCACCCGACTGGGAAATGGCTATTACAATATCATCTTCGTAAATCAGGGGGTTGCGGTAACGGAATTCGGAAGCATATTCCACTTCAACCGGGATGCGTGCCAGTTCTTCGATAAGGTATTCGCCTACTATGCCGGCATGCCAGGAGGTTCCGCAGCCTACAATAATAATACGCCTTGCGGCCAGGAATTTGCGGAGGTAGTCCTGTATGCCACCCAGTACAATAATGCCTTGGTCCATATGCAGGCGCCCGCGCATGCTGTCGCGCACGGTACGCGACTGCTCATAGATTTCCTTGAGCATAAAATGGTCGAAGCCGCCTTTCTCGAGGGCGCTGAGGTTGATTTCGAGTGTCTGCACGTAAGGCGTTTTCTCGATATCGGCTATGGTGCGGATTTTCAGTCCTTCGGCCAGGCTTATCGAAATTACTTCTTCGTCGCCCGGGTATA
>JBAXXB010000521.1:0-1606 GCA_037128115.1 Bacteroidota bacterium | reverse complement strand
TATTCTGAAGTGTAAGTTCTGATATTTCTTTAATGCTGAGGTTCATCCGCAGCAGGGCGCACAGGCGGTAATCGCCCGCGGTTAAGCCGGGATGCATTTCGTTGAGTTTTACGAAAAAATCTTTATTAGCCTCCAGGTACTGTTGCTGGAAATCTTCCCAGCGTTTGGGCTGCACCTGGCTTTTAATTGAAGCCAGTATCTTTTTCATGCTTTCCTGCTGCTCCTCTGTTTCCAGCTTCAGGTTCATGGCCTGAAGGTCGGTGAGTATAGTTGCCAAAAACTCGCTGTTGTGCGATATAATCAGCATCTTCGAAACCACCAGCTTCTGGTTTGCTTCAGCCTCTTTCCTTATCAAGGCTTGTTCCTGCTCTTTGCTTACAAGCAGAAGTTCATTGTTTAGTATTTCTAATTGCTGGGTTTTTAAAGTCTGATCCGCCAGAAATAATTTCTGCTTTATGTTGTTTGAGCGCAGCCAAAGTGCATAAATAGCCGAAAGGGAGGCCAGGATGGCGAAGATTAAAATAAAAAACAGATAGGTGAATTTGATCCGTTGTTTTTCGCTTTCTGTTTCAAGAGAGTGTATTTTAATGTTCTTCCTTTCCGTTTCGTAGAGCGTTTGATATTTTACGACGGCTTCCTGCTGTTTAGTGGTTTGAAGGCTGTCGTTAAGGCCGTACCAAAGGTCGAAATAGGTAGTTGCTTTTTCAAAATTATGAAGGTTCAGGCTGTTCTCGAAAATATCAAGATATAGACGCACTACATCCGTTGTTAATTTGTTTTTTTGAGCTAGTGCCAAAGCCCTGTCAAAATACTGGTTGGCAATGGCTGAATCCTTACGTATAACCGCAGTTTTTGCCAGCAAATCAAGGCTATATATCTGTCCCGTTATGATATGGTTATCTGTCGAAACGCGTAAAACTTCCTTGTAGAGTTTTTCTGCCTCGGCAATCTTTCCTTGTCGTTTCAAATAATTGGCGTAGTTGTACTTAATGACCATCAGGTTAGGGATACTACCACTTTCGCCCAGCAATTTCAAAGCCTTCTGATAGTAATAATATACCGAATCCTCCTTCAGGCCTTTGTATGCTACAGCTATGTTGGAATATTCGAGAGCTACATCGATATTATTGCCACGCTTTTGATTGATTTGTACGGCCTGCCTGAAAAAAGGGATTGCTTTAAGCGCAAGGTTCTGACTGCAGAGAGTAGCGCCAATATTCCGGTAAACCAGGGCCAGATTGGCCGAATCGTGGAGTTTTTCGAAAAACAAGGCTGCCCGTGTAAAGGAATACATTGCACTGTCGGACTGGTTGTTTTGTTTTTGATATAATCCAAGATTGGATGAAAAACAAGCCTGATGAACGGTTTCGCCAACCAATTCTGCCATGTGCAGGCCCTTGTTTAACCAGTAGGCTACCGTATCGCTGGATCCTATATCCATATAAATAACCCCGATAGCATTGTAGGCACGGAGCAATTGTGCCGTATCCTGCAGCTGCTGTGCATTCCCTATCATTAAAAAGTAATAAAGCAAGGCGCAATCGTTGTTCCCCGACAGTTCAAAAGCTTTGCCCCTCAGGAAAGCAGCTTCGATCTGTTGCTTAGG
>JBAXXB010000520.1:0-1619 GCA_037128115.1 Bacteroidota bacterium | reverse complement strand
AACCCACAGTTTAGCACTAAAGGTGTACTTCAGATTGCCAGGCCAAGTTATCTATTGTTCAATCGCAATAAAAGCCTTAAAAGAGTATGCCTCCCGTTTGATTTATCGCCCGGTTATGCCGCTGTTCGCATCGCAGATCGTAGGGCATGGACCTGAACCTCCCGAAGCGGTGCGGTATATGGTATTGGTCACATCCTGTCCATCATTATCAACCCCAACGATTATTCCTACACTTCCGGAATTGTTGTCATGCCCCAAATAGATACGGAATCCTGCCAGGCCCGGGTTTTCGTTACTTAAAGCATTCAATGCGTCCAATTGCTCCCTGTTGATGGCGAAACCTCTTACCACGCTGTTTGTTGCAGTGGCATTGTCGAAATAATTCCGGAATAAGGCATTTGCGTCAGAAACACTGATTTTATCAGCTGCCGATGTATTTGTAGGATTTACTGTCGACCAGGTAAAGGAATAAAGCACTAATGCACATACTCCAAGCACTATTCCGGCAAAAAAGCTGATGACTGAAAGTGAAAACGGGTTCTTCTTCATGGTAAAGTAAAATTTTAGTTGAACATAAATTGATTGTTTTCAGTTTACTATGCAGTACGAACGAGAACATACTGAATTCTAATTAACAACCCTGACATGAACAGTGTTCAATTAACATCGGTACAAACTAAATTTAAGCTTTACAAAAAGCTGGCTTTTGTCCTTCTTGTGTTGTGGTTTCCTTTCAAATTAAAGGCCCAGGCTATTCCGGGTGTATTTATAAAAAAAATATCTACTGAAATAAATTATGCTACAAACGATAGCGTAAAGATTGTAAAGCTCTCGGAACTGGCTTTTTACTATAACGATTACCTGGGCGAAAAGCGGCTGGCCGACAGCACCGGCCAGGCAGCCATCGACCTGGCCGAAACCACCTACAAGCCCGGCCTGCAGTTGCTGGCCTATAATCTTTATATTGAATGCAACGACCCCGGGGCCAACCCCGAAAAATCACTCAGGTACGCACAGCAAGCGATACGGATGAGTAACCTCATCAACATTCCAAAATCGGAATGGCGTTCCTATAATAACCTTACCAAAGTATACCTGGCAGGATACCAATACGACAAAGCGCTCAGAAGCAGTTACCAGGCATTGGCTATAGCCGATGCCATAAAAAACGATGTACTCAAAGCCGAAAGTTACCTGCTTATAGGGCAAAGCCTCGAAGGGAATAACCAGAAAATTGAAGCCTTCCGCAACTATTTGAATGCTACCGCACTGGCTGAAATAACCAATAATCCAGGATTAATTAAAAGCTGTTATTCGCTTTTATCAGGGTTTTATAATTACAATAAGTTATTTGACAAAGCTGTTGTATATAAACTCAAACAACTGGATATTCTTACAAAATCCCGGCCTGTCGATTCTATTGAACTGATGTGGGCCAGGTATGATTTGCAGGCCATCAATATTAATTCGAATAACAATAAACTGAATGTGGCGAGCATGCAGGAGGTCCTCGACTTTGCCATACGTAAAAACCATACCCGGCTTAAAAACTACGAGATAGCCCTGTACCGGTCGCACCTCATTGAAGCAGAACAAATCGGGCAACTCAACACCCTGTA
>JBAXXB010000519.1:0-1629 GCA_037128115.1 Bacteroidota bacterium | reverse complement strand
ACTGATCGGGTATGTTTATTCTATAAAAGTGAACCCTGTGCTGCAGCACCCGGTACTGATTTTTTCGTTCCCTTGCTTTATACTGTTGTTTTTCAGTTATGCAGGCTGTGATTTCGACCGGGCCAAACGCTGGCTACTGGCTCTCTTCCTGGCTGCCGGGGTACTGGGAACTACAACTGTAAACAGGTATTACAACAAACAACATTTCGGAGAATTTAAAGATATTGCACGACTCACTGCGCTCTGGCAGCAACAGTACGGTGATACTGCCATAACTAAAGTTATCAGCGTGAACTCGCCCTATTATATTGAATATTACCTCGCGCGGAATGAAGCCAAAGTTAAGTTCGACCTCTATGATATCAGGGAGTCCGAGGGCCTGAAGGCACTCTCGGAAACGCTGAAGAGCAGCCGTAAACCTTACTTCCTATACGCCCTCACCAAGCCTGCCCCGGCCGAAGGGGAAGATATCATCCGCTCGTATTTCCCCTTTATTCTCGAAAGGAAAGACTATGACGGGCTATCATCAGTCACCCTGTTTGCCAGGGAAAAGGGACAAAGTTGGCAACAGGCAAACCAATTAAAAGAGATTCGCTCGCTCAAAGCCGGTCCTACAGAAGATTCCCTGGTTACTGCCGAAAACGGAGAAGCTGTAAAAGCGTTTAAAATGGATGTTTCGGCCGAGTACAGTCCCGGCATTGAATTAAATGCCAATGAATTGATTGGGAAGAAAAACCTGGTAATTGAAGCCGAAACGGATTTGTTTTCCAGTGAAGGTGCAGCCGGGGCTACCCTGGTAATATCACTCGAAACCGCGGAAGGGAAAAGCCTGCAGTGGGAAGGCTCCTCCGCCTCTTATATTGAAACCCCAGGAAAATGGTGCCACCTAATAAATACCATGAAAATGGATACCAATATCCCGGGAAATGCGAAGCTAAAAGTGTATTTCTGGAATAAAGATAAGAAGCTGGTTTATCTCAGGGGATTGAAGTGCAGGATCCTGAACTAAATGTTTACATGTTATTCATTGTAAGCGCTTTGTGCTTTGTTTTTATTCTGTCAGTAATTATGGTTTCGGCGTTTAATTTTTACGCGTATGGTTTTATACAAACCTTACTGGTTTGATTTTATTTTTTTTGATGAAAAAGCCTTTACCTTTCTACAAATAATCCTGCCAGACTCCTGATCCGGAAAATCAAATCCAGTCTCAGTTTATACGCTGTTTTTTTTCAATTGAACGCTTATTTCAGCTCCCAGTTTACAATTGTTATAAACCAATGCGATGTTCGTTTCCAGGGATTTCCCTTTGGTGAGTGATGCAATTTTGCTCAGCAAATAAGGAGTCGTTTCTTTACCTTTAATTCCAAGTTCATTCATCTCTGCGATTGCTTCCTGAATGGCCTTGTCGATAAGGTCTTTATCCATTGAATTCCGGCTTGGTACCGGGTTTGCAATTAATATCCCACCTTTTAATCCCAAATCATATTTTGTTTTGATTAAACGGGCTATTTCCAGTGGAGTATCCATTCGGAAGTTAACCTTAAAATCACTTTTTTCGCAGTAAAAAGCAGGTAGTGCATCCGTTTTAAAACCAATAACCGGGACACCTTTAGTTTCGAGGTATTCAAG
>JBAXXB010000518.1:0-1643 GCA_037128115.1 Bacteroidota bacterium | reverse complement strand
CGGCCTGGGCTTGTAAGCTTAAAAAAATTAAGTGCATTTCCCTCAGCCACCAGGCCGCAGTTTTGAATAAGCACTTTGCCCAACCAGGCAAAATCGACCTGCTTGGGAAAGCAATCCTGAAAAATTATGCACCCACAAGCGAAAAATACGGATTTCACTTTAAAACTGTCAATGAAACCGTTTTTACGCCTGTCATACGCCGACAGGTGAGGGAACATGAGGTGGAAAACAAGGGGCATTACACCGTGTACCTGCCTGCATACGACGATAATAGAATTTTAAATGTCCTGAAAAAGTGCACTAATACCCGTTGGCAGGTATTTTCGAAGCATAATAAGAAGAAGTACAGGGTAAAAAATATAACCTTTCAACCCATTAATAATGAAGCTTTTATTGAAAGTATAGCCACGGCCGAAGGTGTATTATGCGGCGCAGGCTTCGAGACGCCCGCTGAAGTGCTTTTTATGAACAAAAAATTATTGGTTATTCCCATGAAAGGGCAATACGAGCAGCAATGCAATGCTGCTGCCCTTGCCGAAATGGGCGTGCCTGTTCTGAAGAGCCTGAAACTAAAGCACCTGGAAAAAATAAATAACTGGATTGACTCAACTGCCCTTATTGAAGTCGATTATCCTGATCGTACCAGCGAGATTGTTAATACTATACTTTTGAATCATAGTATTACAACTGGTGCCGAAATCAGGCAACCCTATATGAAACTTTATTCGGTTAATAAATTCAGGAACCTGGTGCTGAAGAAAATGGCGGCTTATATATAAATTGAGAATAGGGGAGGGTTGGCACCTACTGCTTGATGGTTAGGGTGGGAAAGCAAATTTTTTGGGAAGCTGGACGAATTACCAGAAACCTTGCCATAAGCGGCGAAATATACAACGCCAAAGCGAATAATGGATTTTACAAAAAATGATTTTGGACCGGGTTTTAAGTGGGGAGTTTCAACTGCTGCTTATCAGACCGAGGGCGGGTACAATGTGGAAGGGAAAGGCAAATCCATATGGGATGTCTTTTCAGCCGAAAGAGGGAAGATATATGCTAACCAGAACGGGAATATAGCCTGCGACTTTTACCATCGCTATGCCGAGGATATAGCCATTATGAGCCGTCTTAAAATTCCAAACTTCCGGTTTTCCTTATCCTGGAGCCGTTTGCTGCCGCATGGAACCGGAAAGCCTGACCAGGCAGGAATTGAATATTATAACCATGTGATTGACCTTTGCCTGGCTTCCGGTATTGAACCCTGGATTACCTTATACCATTGGGACCTGCCTTATGAACTTGAAAAAAAAGGCGGCTGGACTAACAGGGATATTATCTCATGGTTCGGCGATTATGTCGAGCTGTGCCTGAGGTGTTTTGGCGACAGGGTTAAGCAATGGATGGTTTTAAACGAGCCCATGGCTTTTACCGGGGCAGGCTATTTCCTGGGCTTGCATGCACCCGGGCGCAGGGGGCTGAACAGCTTCCTGGCGGCCGTGCATCATGCCGCTATGTGCCAGGCCGAAGGGGGAAGGATTGTTCGTTCCCTCTTGCCTGGAGCCAGGATAGGTACAACTTTCTCCAGTTCTTTTGTTCAGCCGGCAGGTAATTCGATGGCTGATGCCCGGGCAGCCAGGCGGGTGGAT
>JBAXXB010000517.1:0-1644 GCA_037128115.1 Bacteroidota bacterium | reverse complement strand
CTAAACGGGCAGATGAATTGATTATAGCCAACCAGGAACTGGCATTTCAGAATGAAGAGAAAGAAAAACGGGCAGATGAATTGATTATAGCCAACCAGGAACTGGCCTTTCAGAATAAGGAGAAAGCTATACGGGCAGATGAACTGATTATAGCAAACCAGGAACTAGCCTTTCAGAATAAGGAGAAAGCTAAACGGGCAGATGAATTGATTATAGCCAACCAGGAACTGCTGGTCGTAAAAGAAGACATTACCCTGCTGTTAACGGCGAAACAGGAAATCAAACTCAAAAATGAAGAACTTTCAAAACTCAATGCCGAAAAAGACAAATTCTTTGCCATTATTGCCCATGACCTACGTGGCCCTTTAGGTGGGTTTATGGGATTAACGGAAATGATGGCCGATAAGGAGCAGCATTTTGAAGCAGCCGATATACAGGAAATGACCGTGAAACTTAGCCAAGCGGCCCGCCAAACCTTTAACCTGCTGGAGAACCTGCTCGAATGGTCGCAGCTGGAAAATGGACTCAACGGCTACAGTCCGCAAAAACTGGAGTTAAGCCAGGTGGTAAGCGATTGCATGAATATAGTATCGGAATCGGCACGGAGAAAAGGAATAGGACTTTTTGTTGATATTACGGACGAACCAACGGTATTTACAGATAAGAATATGCTTAAAACCGTGATACGCAACCTGCTTTCGAATGCCATTAAGTATACTCCAAATGGGGGTTCAGTAAGCCTTTCAGCTGGATTGGACGAAAACAATACGGTTACCGTTTCAGTTAGAGATACAGGTATAGGGATGAGCGAAGAATTACATAAAAACCTTTTCCTGATTGGCGCAAATATTAAACGCCCTGGTACCCAGGGTGAATCAAGTACTGGACTAGGATTGCAACTCTGCAAAGAGTTTGTTGAAAAACAAGGCGGAAAAATATGGGTTGAATCGGAAGAGGATAAAGGAGCGGTATTTCGTTTCACCCTGCCTTATGTTGGAACGAAAGAAGAGAAAATCATATTTGAGAAAGTGACAGGGCCAGTAATTACAGATGGCCAGGCTTCTAAACTAAACATACTGATTGCCGAAGATGATGAAGTGTCAGCAAAACTGATTTCGATCATGGTTAAAAAAATCAGCAAAGAGGTCTACAAGGTGAAGACCGGAATTGAAGCGGTTGAAGCCTGCCTTAAACACTCTAACATGGACCTGGTGTTTATGGACATTCAAATGCCCGGCATCAATGGGCTGGAAACTGCACGCCAAATACGTCAGTTTAACGGGGACGTGATTATAATTGCACAAACAACGTATGGGCGGCACGGGGGCAGGGAAAGCGCTTTAGAAGCCGGATGCAATGATTATATTATGAAACCCTACGACCAGGAGACGCTGAATGAAATGATAAAAAGACATTTTCCGGGGTAGGTGTCTTATATCCGTTGCTGTTTATCGGATAAAGGTAACATTATATCTAATTTAGGTATCAGTCTGTTCTACAAAAGAGGGCTCCTGATTTGAAGACAAAAGACTAGAAATAAAAACAACCACATATAAATCATTGATTTACATGTGGTTGTTATTTATTGGGTGACCCCGATAGGATTCGAACCTATGACCCGCAGCTTAGAAGGCTGCTGCTCTA
>JBAXXB010000516.1:0-1661 GCA_037128115.1 Bacteroidota bacterium | reverse complement strand
AAAGAGGAATAAGGGAAGAATAATCAAGATGCCAGGAAATTGCTGCTGTACTGTACTTTTCGCTGGCACATCAAATCATTCACATAAAGCGCATATCAGATTTCGTAATCGATACAAGCCTTGGCTATGGAATACCCTTTGTTGAACGAGATAAATTCCTGGTGTGCCGGGTGAAGGGTATAAGCGTCCAGGTCAGCCATGCTATCGAAATCCATGACAAGCACTATATCGTACGACCAGGGAAGTTTCCTGGTATCAATACCGGCTTCATACCGCCGTATAAGGTCAATTTTTACCGGGAGTTCATCCAGGCGCTCCTTGACTGCCCGTTCTGCTGCTATCTGACCAGCTTCCGACGGGAATTCTTTAAATTTGAACATAACTATGTGCCGGATCATAAGTTAGGATTTAGGGGTTAGGGGTCGGTTCGTGCAAATGCATGGTTACCATGCTATTTGAGTCTAAATCAAAGGTTATAGAGCATAATTTAATTAAATTCCTAGTCTTCGTGATTCTTATCACCCAGCGCTGCTACTATGCAAGTGCTTCCTTGATCTGCATCAATCCACGGAGCAAAGTAGACCTTGGGCATCCTATATTCATCCTCATATAGCCTTCACCCCCGGGACCAAACATGGCTCCCGGGTTGAAACCCACCCTGGCTTTTTCCAGGAAAAAAGCATTCAGGTCTTTATCGCTGAGTTCCATCGCCTTACAATCAAGCCACACCAGGAAGGTTGATTCGGGTCGTATTACTTTGATCAGGGGCAGGAATTCAGCAACATATTTTACAAGCGTTTCCACATTCCCGGCCAGGTATTCCATGAGTTCGTCCACATATATATCCCCGTGAAAGTAAGCCTCTTCCGAAGCAATATTACCAAAAATATTGCCACCCACTATATGCAGGTGCTCGAGTGTCGCATTAAATTTCCGGCGCAGGCTGTCGTTCTCAATTATTACCGAGGAAGTCGAAAGTCCCGAAAGGTTGAAGGTCTTGCTGGGAGCAACGGTCGTAAGGGTGATCATGCTGATTTCGGATGAAAGCCCCGCAACCGGCGTATGCTTATAGGGCTTATAAACCAGGTCACAATGGATCTCGTCGGAAATGATCAGCACATCGTATTTCAGGCATATCTCAGCCATGCGGGTGAGTTCTTCACACGTCCAAACACTGCCGCCCGGGTTATGGGGATTTGACAGTATCAGCATTTTAGCCCCGTCGGCAGCCAGTTCCTCCAGGTTATCGAAGTCCATGCACAGGCGACCATCGCGCATCACCAGGTTATTATATACCAGCGTGCGTTTATGATCAGTTACGGCTGTAAAAAACGGGAAATACACTGGAGGCTGAACAATGATTTTGTCACCCGGTTGTGTATATGCCAAAACAGCCATATTAACGGCAGGCACCACGCCGGGACTGAATAAAATCCAGTCGCGCTCCACCTTCCATTGGTGGCGGCGTTCAAGCCACCCCATCAGGGAAGTGAAATAGGTTTCTTCACGCAGCGGGTAGCCAAAAACACCGTGCCCGGCCCGCTTTATGATTGCATCAGTAATGTACTGAGGTGTAAGGAAATCCATGTCGGCTACCCACATCGGCAATACGTCCCCGGCACCCAGGAATTTCTGCAAGCCGTCGTATTTGATGCAGGAAC
>JBAXXB010000515.1:0-1700 GCA_037128115.1 Bacteroidota bacterium | reverse complement strand
GTGCACTGCCTGCATCTCCCTCGGTGGCTGTGAAGCCAGCAAGACTGATCGTATAAGCGTCGTCATCCAGTATTGTACAAGTACCCGGGGTTCCAATTGAAACACTCAACCCAGCATTATTAAGACCACTCAGTGATACCAAGTAGGTTTCTGTCGGCTCAGCTATCAGGTCACTGGTAATCGGAACAGTGATCGTTGCGGTAGTTGTACCAGGCAAAAATGTGAATGTGCCTGATTGTGCTGAATAATCTAAGCCTGCGTGGGCAGTAATATCCGACATCCCATAATTAAATATAATGGTTGACTGAGCCGGATTGGTCATCGTAACCGTAAACACAGCATTCACGGTTCCAGGGGTATTCCCTTCAGTAACGGTTACATTATTCACATTCAGGACAGCTACATCATCATTTAAGATAGTACCCAGGCCCTGGTTGTCATAGATGGTAGCATTCGTTGGACTGGCCAGGTTCAGGTACATGTTCTCATCTGGCTCAACAATATTGTCAGCAGTGGTCTGAACATATATAGTTTTCGTGGTTTCGCCAGGTGCAAATATTACTGGTGTAGAAGTAATACCTGTATAATCAAGGTTACTTGTGGTTGCTGTTCCATCAGCTGTCGAATAATACACTGTGACAGGCAGGTAGGAAGGGTTACTCAAGGAGATTACAAAATCAAGCGTTCCTCCTTCTATAACACTAGGGTCTGAAACAGTTATTACCGGTTGATTATCATTATCTGTAATGTGACCAATTCCCTGCGGATCCAGAATAGTTGCATTTACCGGGTTGACAAGATTTAATAACATGGTCTCATCTACTTCATATTTTGTATCAGCGGTAGTATACACCGTAATCACTTTACTGGTTTCGCCTGGTGCAAAAGTTAAGGTGGATGTTGGAATACCTGTGTAATCAAAATCACTCACTGTTGCTGTTTCGTCAGAAGTGCTGAACTGAACGGTAACTGGCAATCCACTTGCATGACTAAGTACAACATAGAAAAGCAATGGCGTTCCCTCAAGAACTATGGCATCACTAATAGAAATAGCTGGTTGCGAAGCGTTATTTATTTCTACTGTTGAAGCACTTGGAGGACAAACGCCATTAGAAATCGTCCAACGGAATACATAAATACCAGGTATTACATTAGTTACAATGGTATGTGGGTCTGAAGCAGTAAAAGTAGGAGTATTAGCTCCACTTACAAGTGTCCACAAACCATTGCCAACCGTTGGAATATTCGCGGCAAGAGTGAAATTGGTTTGATTAAACAGATTTTGATTTACACCAGCGTTTGAAACAGTTGGAGACTGAGTTATAGTAAGTACCATAATATCTGATACATGCCCGGTAATACCATAACCTGTTGAAGTTAAGGTCAAAGTCACAGTACCCGATGTAATATCAGCTAAGCTTGGTGCATAAGTAGGATGGAGAGCATTCTCGTCATCGAAAGAGCCTGTGCCTGAAGTAGCCCAATTTAGACTAACATAGTTGGTCGCGGAGGAAGCTGCTAAGATATACTTATCACCAGCACATATTGTTACATCCGGCCCTGCATAGGCTGTTGGGAGATCGTCTACCGGTGTGACTGTAATATCCAAATTGGCAGAGGCTGTTGCCGCACCATCGCTGATGGAATAGGTTACTGTCGGTACTGGTCCGTTGTAGTTCGCTGCCGGGGTAAAAGTATAG
>JBAXXB010000514.1:0-1732 GCA_037128115.1 Bacteroidota bacterium | reverse complement strand
AATCCGGAAGAAGTCGTCGACAGTTTTACCGGTTTCGGCCGATTGAAGGGAAGATGTGATGACGAACTGTTTATCAGACCCAAGCAGTGCCAATGTATTGTATATTTCGCCATAGAATGTGATTTTCTTGCTATTCTGAGGGAAGAAATAATCCTGGTAAGGAATAAAATCGTACCCGCTCTTAGCCATCTTTGAGGTCTCAGTTGCCTGTGTAAAAGAATCAATTAGTTCTATGTCAGAAACCGATACCTTCTTTGAATCAAAATTAATATCTACACCATCTTTTGCTTTAAAAGGCAGCATTTCCCGGTTTTTATCAGCAATGGCAAGTTCCAGTTCATAACTTCCGTTGGCAAGGGCTATGCGTTGCTGGTCGAAAACAATAAAGTTAATATGACTGGTGTCGTCGATCTCTGCCGTATGTAAATCGTATTTCCTGAATTCCTTGATGCTGTCGTGCTGCTTGAATAGCATGGTCACCGTAACTGTTCCCTGGAATTTGCCATTTTCATTCCTGACAAACTGAACACTCTTTCCCAGTATCGAAAGATAGGTCTCGAGGTAGGGGCCGCTTTCGGGGGACAAAAATGAAGCGTGTGAAAGATAAGCCCGCAGAGGAATCGGGTTTGCTGAAGAAGCCAGCGATACAAAAGCCAGGAAGACCAGAAAGTAGATATGCTTTTTCATTGAAATGAATATTTTTACAAAATTAGTTAATATTGGCCGAATACAACCATGCCGCCCACTTAGTAATGGGAAAACTTTGATCCGGTTGAAAATGAAAGGATTTTAACCGGCAAGTTTTACACGAAATTGCTTTGTTTGCCGTTTTATTTAGTACAACAAAAATAAACGGTAAGCTTTGAACATACCGGATTCGTGGGCATTGAGCGCTTTTATGGATATTTTTTGTACTTTTGCGATTCTTCAGATTGTTGAATTGAAGGACATCTGCAAACCATTTCAGCAAATGATATAAGGCAATATTCCGGAGTATCGGCTCAGGATTTAATCCCAGATAGTGAAAGCATACAACAGGTTCATATTAATCCTTCAGATACTTTCCTTAGTGGTAAGTTATCAAGTAACACAGGCAGAGGGAACTAAGCAGTTGATGCCATATAACCCGGCAAGTATGCCTTCAGAGATCACCCAATTATGCCTGGATATGAACACCGGATTACACAGGGTGCCTTTCGCACAGGTTGGGTGCGCTGCCAAATACAGGCTGAATATTTACATTGCTAACCCTGCGACCGAAAAAATCTATATTGGGCTCAACGATGGTGTTGAGAATGTGTACTTCCAGGTTCGCGACCCCAATGGCGCTGTAGTACCCGGTTTTTCCCTTGCCCCGGTCTCTTCGTCCGGCACAGGTTATATCCCTAATTACCTTCAGGCTTCTTATGGGCCTAAAATCGGGTCAACTAACCCTTCCGGGTATACGCCGCTTATTTTAACACCTTTATTGTCAGGTAATTATTATATTGAATTCGCAGCTAATGTTTCCGGTGACGGGCTGTACGATAAAAAACTCACCTATATTGATGTGTCAGTTGCCCAAAATACAACGGTTATCGATGGCAGGCTCTGGAGTGAAGCCTGGCAGATTTATTCAGGCGGAGGATATACCGTAACACCACCCTCAACCCAGACTTTTGCAAAATTTTACATTTATACCAACGACAGTATTGTTTCGAAACTTGATTTAAATGGGCTTTGCGGGGGTACT
>JBAXXB010000513.1:0-1752 GCA_037128115.1 Bacteroidota bacterium | reverse complement strand
GACCAGCTGATTACAAATCAGCTGCTCTACCAACTGAGCTACATCGGCCTTTTTTTTTATTCTCTGTAAAAGAGCTTCAGAAGCAGGCATCTTGTGTTTATGTAACTCCAACAACCCTTATATCAGCATCTTACAGTCAATCTCCCTTACAAAAAAGCAGTCCTTTTGAAAAGGACTGCAAATGTACGCACTTATTTCGATTTACCAAATAAGTGATGAAAATAATTCAATTTATTTTTATTCACCCCTTTGTTTCTCTTTATGTTTACTTAATTGTTTGCGTAAAGCATCAACTGCTATGTCAGTGGCTTCTTCAAAAGACTTGCTCTGTTTCTTGGCAAAAAGATCGTTACCGGGAACTAATAACCTGATTTCCGCTATCTTATTGTCATGGTCCTCGCTGTTGTTCATTCTAAGGGTCACTTCGCTTCCGATGATTCCATCATACAGATCCGACAGCTTCTCTACCTTCTCGGTAATGAATGAATCAAGTTTCTTATCCGTTTTAAAATGCACTGAATTGATGTTAACTTTCATGAGTCCTCCTTTTGTTTACGCCCTTGGGTGGGCCAGTTTGTAGATTGTTTTTAGTTTTTCGATAGTATTATGCGTATAAACCTGGGTGGCTGCCAGGCTGGAATGGCCTAAGATTTCTTTGATTGCATTCAGATCAGCACCGTCATCAAGCATATGCGTGGCAAACGAGTGCCGCAGCACATGCGGGCTGAGTTTATTGTTCGAGGCCACCAGGGAAAGGTATTTGTGAACTATGTTGTATATGAGCCTGGGATAAACGGGTAATCCTTTTGAAGTCAGGAATAACGATAAACTGCCTTGCTCCCTACTACTTCCTGGCTCCTCTAAAAACTTTTTCCTGTATATAAGGTACTCATCCAGCAGTTCGGTAACATTTTTACCTAGTGGAACTATCCTATCCTTGTTTCGCTTGCCGCAAACTTTAAGAGTCCCGGCCTCCACGTCTATATCCGAGATGGTAATCTGTAACAATTCTGCTCTTCGTATCCCGGTGGCATAAAACAAGGTAAGTATCATTTTATCCCGGCAGCCTTCATAATCCTTGTCAAAATCAACCGTGCGGAGTAATTTTTCAAGATTATCCCTGGTCAGGAATACAGGCAACTGCTTCGATACACGCAGGGCAGCCACCTTCAGCATGGGATTATCCTTAAGAAGGCCCATTTTCTGGCAGTACCTGTAAAACGATTTTAGGCTTGAAAGTTTGCGGTTAACAGAGCGAGGGGAGATTTTTAGATTGATAAGTGATATAAGCCAGGAACGGACTATACTATGATCAACCAATAAAAGATCGGTGATATTGTATTGCAACGAAAGAAACCCGGAAAAGTCTTCCAGATCAGTTTGATATGCCAGTGTAGTATGCGCCGAATAACGCTTCTCAAATCTCAGGTATTCTATGTATCTATCCTTCAGCATCCGTCAAAATAAAACAGGAAGTAACCTTTGCCCCTCAACTATTGTAAATAACTAACGTTAAAAGTACAACAATAGTATGAGAAATGCAAGTATTACTTCCCGCTTTCCGGAAAAAATTCCGGCTTGATTACAATTCCTGCTGCTGCTGAAGCTGTTGGATGTAAATGGCGTGACGAACTTCTTCGCGGCGCACTATCGACGGTTTTGTAAATTTCTGACGATTACGCAGTTCTTTTACAACTCCGGTTTTTTCGAATTTACGTTTCAGTTTCTTCAGCGAGCGGTCAATGCTTTCGC
>JBAXXB010000512.1:0-1758 GCA_037128115.1 Bacteroidota bacterium | reverse complement strand
GCAAAATTGTTAACAACCCACTTGTTTTTTACTTTCTTCTTGCGTTGACCCTGGTGCCCTGCTTAAGGTTAATCTCGATTTCAGCTCTTTGATCTATATTACCATTGTAGCCATAACGCCTGTCGCCATTATTGCCAGTATTTTATGGGTAAGCGAAATCCATATTCCCATGAAGGGGTGGCTCGGTTTCATACTGGCCCTGGGATATATTGCATTTGGTATACTGGCAAACAAACCCGGTGAGGAAAATTCACTGAGCCCTGCTGCCGAGGCGGCACCTACCGAAGAAGGCGGAACTGCCTGATTAAGGCATACGGAATAGCAGACACGCGGCACCATTCTTGAAAGCCTGACGAAACTTTCTGCCGGGTGAGTAGAATATAATAGCTATCATAACTGAAAGAATATGAAAAACTTACACATTATTAAACTCGGCGGAATGCTGACCCTGGTCAGTTTCCTGTTTCTCCCGGTAGCCGGCTGCGGTACGCTCACTTTCAGCGGTATCGACCTGATGAAAATGGACAGCATCAGCGTTACGGTCCGCATATTTGCAATATTGGCCATGCTGTGTGCGCTGGTCATTGTATTTGTGCCCGATAAAACTGTGGTCTTTTTCAGTGCAATAGGAGGATTTATCGCGCTGCTGATTGCCTATTTCAGTGTAAAATCAAAAATGGATACCGGCGATTCCTTTGGAATATCGAATGCATTTGAATTAAAATCAGGTTCGTATTTAAGCATTATAGGGTTGGTGGTTTCGGCGGTAGCTTCGAAATCAAAAAATGAACTGCTGGGCAGCCAGCCGGCAAGTACCCCAGGTACCGTGAACGAGCAAGCCCCAAACTTTTGCCCCTCATGCGGCACAAAAACCGCAGATGTAAAGCCCGCTTTTTGCGCGAATTGCGGGGCTAAATTGTGAGTAAATTAACCGAAGCTTTCCATATTTAGGAAGCTCAGCTTTCCCTAGTATTTGCCGGAAAGGATGAATATGACTACAGTATCCCCAGCGTTCGCGGGCGTCCTATTTCCTGCCGTTTGCGGAAAATACTGCCAATTCGTATCCAAATTGATCTAACAAATGTCGGAACGATATAAAGCATTTGAGGCAGAAGCGCCATCTTCCTTTACCGTTCGCGCGCGTCTTATTTCCTGACGCGTGCGGAAAATATTGCCAATTCTCATGCAAATTGATCTAACAAATGTCGGAACGATACAAAGCATTTGAGGCAGAAGCGCCATATTTTATTACCTTTACCCTGGTTGACTGGATACCATTGCTCGAAATACAGGAATTTGCAACAATCCTTATTGAGTCACTCAAATTTTGTGTTCAAAGCAAAGGGTTGTTAATTTTCGGCTATTGTATTATGCCTGGTCATGTTCATTTGATAGTTCAATCCCGATTAAATCCTTTGGGTTCAGTTATCAGGGATTTAAAAAAATACACCTCGGCTGAGATCATAAAAGTTATGAAGCATAACGATACATACAATGAACAATTAAGGATTTTCCAAGCTAAGGCTGACGCTATAAAACGGAATAAATTTGTCAAAGTCTGGCTTGATGGTTTTCACCCGGAGATTATTTTCAGCAATAAATTCTTTTTCCAGAAATTGAATTATTTACATAACAATCCGGTTGCTGCGGGCCTGGTTTCGGTTCAGGAAGAGTATTACTATAGCTCAGCCCGGAATTATGCAGGTTTAGATGCGCCGCTTGAAATTATTTTCGAGAGCATGGAATTGAGAGCCTATT
>JBAXXB010000511.1:0-1773 GCA_037128115.1 Bacteroidota bacterium | reverse complement strand
CAGTCTTTTATAATAATGCTTTCTCAAATGATCTGAATAATGGAAATCCCGAATTTAATACAGCAGGCGATTCCTTAAAATCTATTCCTTTTATACTTCCACAAATAACCGGAAGCTTTAAATTCGACGGGATAGTTGATGATCCCTGCTGGAACAATCTTTCTCCACTTAACCTGGTTATGCATATTCCCACCTTTGGCAATCAGCCAACGGAGAAATCGGATGTTTTTATCTGTCACGATAATGAATTTGTTTATGTTGGCGGCCGTTTTTTCGACAAGGAAGCCAAAAAGATTAATATCTCATCCAGGATGCGTGATAATATTGGTTCGCAGGAAGATGGCTTCTTTATCTTCTTCGACACATTTAATGACCACGAGAACTCGGTAGGTTTCCACACAAATGCTGCCGGTGTAAGGGAAGATATGACAGTTGCTAAAGATGGTACAGAGTCCGATCCCTGGAACAATACCTGGAATACCTTCTGGGACGTTAAAACCACCCGCGACAGCAGCGGGTGGTTTATGGAAATGCGTATTCCTTTGTCGAGTCTGCGGTTTAAGGAAAATTATGGTAAAGTAGACATGGGAATTATATGTTTGCGTTACATCCCGCGCAAATTTGAAATTGACATGTTCCCCGCTATTCCCAGGGACTGGGGGTTCTGGAGTTTTATTAAACCTTCACAGTCGCAAAAAACTGAGCTTGAAGGAGTACAGAGTAAAACTCCTTTTTACATTACGCCATATATTACCGGAGGCATAAACCAGGAATCGCGCCTGAATGCAGATGGAACAGCTTACAGCTTGCATAATGATCCGAAATTAACCAGCGGTCTTGATTTAAAGTATGGAATAACGAGCAATCTCACTGCCGATCTTACCATCAACACTGATTTTGCCCAGGTTGAATCGGACAACGCACAGATAAACCTTACCCGTTTTTCTCTTTTCTTTCCCGAAAAAAGGCTATTCTTCCAGGAAAGAGCCAGTAACTTTGCTTTTGCTTTCGATGATATGAATACACTCTTTTACAGCAGGCAAATAGGTTTGCATGAAGGAAGGGCTGTGCCTATACTGGCAGGTGCGCGGCTTGTTGGCAGGGCAGGTCCGTGGGACATAGGTTTCCTCGATATGCAAACGCAGGCATACAAGACAACTGAAAAAGATGGAACAGATCTGCCTTCTGAAAATTTCGGCGTGTTGCGGATGCGCCGACAGGTATTCAATCCGAACAGTTATGTGGGTGGTATCCTCACCTCGCGGATAGGAACAAATGGAACTTACAACGAGGTAACGGGATTGGATGGAATTATTAATGTATTTGGCAACGATTACCTGGATGTAAAATATGCACAGTCATTTGATGAAAAGTATAAAAATAAGGCTTTTTCCCTTTCTCCTTCAAAGATATGGGTCGACTGGAAGCGCAGAAAAGATGAGGGACTGGGATATGACTTTTTCTATTCAAGAGCAGGCGAAACTTATGAACCGGATATGGGTTTTGAATTCCGGACTAATTATTTTATGACAGGCACAAAGCTGAAGTATGGCCTGATTGCAGGTGAAAAATCAAAGATTTCACGCCATAACGTTTGGCTGAACGGGCAAATGTGGAAAGATAATGGCACAAATGTTACACAATCAGCTTACACTTCGGCGGGTTATGGACTCGATCTTAAATCGAGCTCCGGGTTTTCCGTTAATCTGAACCACAGTTACGAATTTCTTGCTGATACTTTTTACCTTTCGAACGATGCTGTTGTAGCTTATA
>JBAXXB010000510.1:0-1786 GCA_037128115.1 Bacteroidota bacterium | reverse complement strand
ACCCCCAATATGTCACCAACTGGCTTTCTGGCAATATCTTCACATCTGATATTTCTATGGTCACCTCGCGGCAGTTATGAAAGTAATTCATATAATCCTGCCTTCCGCCATTTACCTCGTACCACACATAACCATTCGTGACGCCGTTATTCATGAAGTTCATATAACTGGATGGAGCATTGGCATGCACGGTGTCGGCATACTCGCGGCTTACATACTGCCACCAGGCATCATCAGCCGTTAACCTCGACCAGGTATCCCAGGGGTAGTTTACCACTTCGTTACCGCCATGGAAATTGGCTGCCATGGTAAAAGAATTGAAGTTAGCAAAATTCATAAAGGCCACTGTTTCCGGTTGCCATGCGTTTCCGTCGGGATGTTGTCCTACTTTTGGATCAGGGTAGTTGCGGTTCAGGTCGACATTATTAGCATTATACCTTGTGGCGCCGTTAACGGAGGAGTTGCCACCATGATAAGTGCCATCGGGATTGGCAAGCGGGCAGATAATAATATCATAGTTATTCACCAGGTTTGTGATTCGTGTGTCAGTGCCATAGCCCGACAAAAGATAATCGGCAAGGTGAAGCATGAGTATATAACCGGTTGTTTCATCTCCGTGTATTGAAGACGTGTAGAGGAATTCAGGTTCGTCTTCCTGTATGCCGACATTATCGGAAATTCGCAAGGCTAGTATTTTACGACCGCTAGCCAGGGTTGTAATAGTAATCAGTTTGCAGATATCCGGATGATCGGTTACAAATTGCTGCATCAATGCTTCGTAAGCGGTGTAGGTTGGATAGTAATTCCAGGTAAGGACCTGCCTGGGGCTATCGGTCATAACTACCGGGCTCAGTTCGGAGGGCGCAGTCAATACCTGGTAATCAAAACCGTACGAACTAAAATCAGCGAATTCCTTCTTATTGGCATAAGCATATACGGTGTTGCCACTGACATTGCTGATGGATATTTTTTGGGTGATAGTGCTCAACCGAACCAGGTCGTCGAGTTGAAAACTGAAATAAACTTCCCCGCGCCGGTTTAATTCTTTATAGGCTCTTTCGTGCTGAACGGAAATGGATTGGGCCGACAGGGAAGTGAAGATTGCTAAAAAGCTGATTAGTAATAAAATTCTTTTCATACAGAGTAACAGGTTTATTTTTCTTGATTTACGGGTTCAATTTCGGCCATAAGGCCGGATAACTGGTTATAATGAGCTTTTTCGATTTTCACCAGGGGCAGGCGCAGGTTATTGGCAATAATTCCCTTAATTTCAAGAGCTGCTTTAATGCCTGAAGGACTTCCATCGGCAAAGATACTCTTGGTGAATTCTGTGAGTCTATAATGTATCTCACGGGCTTTTTTCATTTCACCCTTGAGCCCCAGAGTCACCATATCGGAAAATTGTTTGGGATATGCATTTGCGACTACCGAAATAACCCCGTCGGCTCCCATCCCCAATAATGGTGCTGTCAGAAGGTCATCGCCTGAAATTACCAGGAAGTCTTTGGGCTTGTTACGGATAATATCCATGATCTGTTCCATATTCCCTGAAGCTTCCTTGACTCCTATTATGTTATCAAATTCAGCAGCCAGTTGCAAGGTGATCTCAGGTTTCATATTTACTGAAGTGCGACTGGGAACATTGTACATGATAACGGGAAGCTGGCTGACTGTTGCAATGCTTTTATAATGCAGGTAGATTCCTCTTTGTTGCGGCTTGATATAATAAGGGGTAAAGATAGGAAGTGCACACGTCTGAACTCGAGTCACGAGATTCCACGTCGTA
>JBAXXB010000509.1:0-1826 GCA_037128115.1 Bacteroidota bacterium | reverse complement strand
CTCTTCAAACTCTTTTAATCCCGGAACGCGAAGCATTGAACCTTTGAACTCTTCATACTCTTTTCATAATTGCATCTTACCACTCATGAATAAAAACTCCAAAATTTACATCGCCGGTCATAAAGGACTTGTAGGCAGCGCCATATATAACAACCTTCAGCAGAAAGGCTATACCAATTTCGTATTACGCACTTTCGAAGAACTGGACCTGACCAATCAACTTGCCGTTGAAGAATTTTTCGCCTCCGAAAAACCGGAGTACATCTTCCTGGCAGCTGCCAAAGTAGGAGGTATTATGGCCAATAGTATATACAGGGGACAATTTATTATCGAAAACCTCCAGATCCAGAATAACATTATTCATAATGCATGGGTTCACGGCGCTAAAAAGCTGCTATTCCTGGGAAGTTCCTGCATTTATCCGAAAAATGCGCTACAACCCATGACTGAAGACTGCCTGCTTACCGGCGAACTCGAGTATACCAATGAACCCTATGCAATTGCAAAGATTGCAGGCATCAAAGTTTGTGAAAGTTACAACCTGCAATACGGAACCAATTTTATTTCGGTTATGCCTACTAACCTGTATGGCCCCAATGACAATTTTCACCTGAAAAACTCTCATGTACTTCCCGGTATGATGCGCAAAATGTACCTGGCCCATTGCCTGGAACAGGGTGATATAGCCGCCATCCGCCGGGATTTTGAAAAACTACCCATCGCTGATATGCACCCTGAAGCAACAGAAGATGCAATTATTAGTTATTTGTCAACACAGGGAATTTCCCTTAACGAAAATGCTGAAGTAAGCCTGAGTTTATGGGGAACCGGTAGCCCGTTGCGGGAGTTCCTGCATGTTTCGGATATGGCCGATGCCTGTGTGCATGTCATGGAGAAGGTAGATTTTACAGATGTAATACCAGCCCACTCGGAAGAAGTCAGGAACACCCATATTAACATAGGTTCAGGGAAAGAAATCAGCATACGCCAGCTTGCCGAACTAATACAAAGAGTCACTGGTTTTAGCGGTCAAATCCTTTTTGATGCATCAAAACCTGACGGTACAATGCGCAAACTAATGGATGGCAGTAAACTTGAAAAGCTAGGCTGGAAATGTAAGATCGACCTCGAGGAAGGCATAAAGGAAGTGTTTAAGGGTTATTTGAGTTAATCTTTATTCACGAACGCTTATGGGTTCTAATAGGTTGCAGGGTTGCTGTGCCACTGAATTTACGAAAAGCTGGAAGGTTACAGAGTTTCAGTGTTACAGAGCTTCATATTTTTATAACGACCAGAGTCTGCCTCGAAAAGTAAAATATTATGACAATTCAGCAGTTTGAAGAATTGGAAATATGGAAGAATTCAAGGCTTCTGTGTAAAAAAGTAAGGGACCTATCAATTGAATCAACTCTGGCAAAAGATTTTTCCCTCAAAGATCAGATTTTACGTTCAAGTGGATCTGTAATGGACAATATTGCAGAAGGGTATGAACGGGATGGCACTAAAGAATTTATTCAATTCCTTTACATAGCAAAAGCTAGCCTGGGCGAAACCCGTTCCCAAATATACAGGTGTTTTGATGCCAGTCATATTTCTGAAGAGCAGCAAAATACATTGCTTAATGATTGCCTGAATCTTTCCGCTCAAATTAAAAAATTCACAAACTACCTTTCTTCCTCTGGCATGCCAGGTCAAAAAAAAACTCTAACCATCCAATAACTCTGTAATTCTGTAACCCTATAACCCTGTAACCCTTGAACACCGCAGGCATTGAACCTTTGAACTCTTGAACGCCGCAGGCATTGAACTCTTTAAACCCCTGTAAC
>JBAXXB010000508.1:0-1832 GCA_037128115.1 Bacteroidota bacterium | reverse complement strand
AAAGGGCCTATAGCTCAGATGGTTAGAGCAACTGACTCATAATCAGTAGGTCCCTGGTTCAAGTCCAGGTGGGCCCACCATTAACGCACTCATAATGAAACAAATAGCTTCATTATGAGTGTTTTAAAAGGTTTCAAAGTGTTTTGGCTTACGTTCTGAAACCCGCTCTTTTCAATGTTTACGGCAATTATTTCCACAAAATTTCCACAAAAATTTTAAAGAAAAATTGCTAATGAACTCCACTCAATTTACTGTCAAGTTACGTGCTGATTCTACCAGGAAGGACGGCACAAGTTCGCTTTATCTCTATGCGAATATAAACGGAAAGAGAAAATATTATTCCCTCCGTAAATCAATATTACCAAAATATTGGAATGAAGAAAAACAGGAAGTAAATTCCAGGTGCGATAACTGGCATATTATCAACCGTAAAATTAAAGATTATATTAGCAAAGCCGAGGATTTGACAGCCAGGGCGAACCTTGATAACAGGATCATTAAGCTGTCTGATCTTGATTATTTACTTAGAGGGGTGCAATATGATCACAATAATATTATTTCATTCATTGATAATGATATAAAGCTGTTTGGAGAAACATTTTCACCTGGTACTATTGCTGTATACCGGACACTTTCAAATAAGATTGAGGCCTTTCAAAAAGATATTTCATTCCAGGAGTTAACGCCGTTCTGGTGGAGGCAGTTTGAAAATACTTTAATAGCCAAAGGAAGCAATAAGAATACCGTTTTTAAAGCATTCAAAACTTTGAAAACATTTATTCATAGAGCTATGGAACAGGGAGTTATTAGGGAAAATCCGTTAATTTCCGTAAAAGTGGACAAAGCACCTGGGCAAATGACATTTTTAACACTCAATGAAATTAATAAGCTTGAAGGATTCTATAAAGGATTTATGACAAAAGACCTTAAGCGGGTTTTACAATATTTCCTTTTCGCCTGCTATACCGGCCTTAGATATTCTGATATTGTTGAATTAAAGTTTAAACACCTTTTTGAAGGCAATTATATCGAAAAGGAGATATTTAAAACTAAAACAATTAACAGGATACCACTCAATAACAGGGCAAAGGCATTACTTCCCAAAATGGTTTTAAACGAAAAAACTGTATTTAATGTCTATTGCAATCAGACTACAAACCGCCATTTGAAAAACATAATGAAGTTAGCAAAAATCAATAAACGAATTTCTTTCCATTGCGCCCGTCATACTTTTGCAACAATAACTTTAGAATTAAGCGGCGATATTGCTGCAGTACAGAAGGTTTTGGGTCATACCAAGATAGAAACAACGCAATTGTATGCTAAAGTTCTTGATAATCAAAAACAGGCTGCTGTAGATAAATGGAATGCTGTTTAATAATACAGATCTGGTAAAGATAGAATTGATTGTACACTTATTTCATTAAATCATCGGTTTTAATCACGCGCGATTTGCCTTCTTTCGACTGCTTTAACGACTTTTCTAGGCTTGCCCGGTTGGCTTCGGTAGATAATAAGTAATCCGTTTCATCAATATTGCCATAAAAGGGTATATTCAAACGGTTTACAACGTCCATTAAAGCGATTAGTTGTTTTTCGTTTTTTATTTTTAAAACTATCGTTGTCATGGTGTTATGTTTTTTGCAAAGTTAGTTGTTCATCGGTGTTTCGCTGTTTTAGCTGTAAACCTTTTCTTTGAAGTCCATTATTTTAAAATATTGCTTTGCAATTACAAAGATATGCCAAAAAGCAAATTAATGTAAAATTATCCTGGTAATGTGGATATGCCGACTAAATTGACCACCCTCTGCCGATTCAATTTACCGACCTTC
>JBAXXB010000507.1:0-1852 GCA_037128115.1 Bacteroidota bacterium | reverse complement strand
ATCACGTTTACCTGTCATTCCCATGCTTCCTCCCATAATATCGAGGTCTAACTTGAGTTTGAAATCGTCCTGAATAAAACCATCAAGGAATAATACCTGCTTGTTGCCGCTGTTAGCGCGGCTTACATCGAACCAACTGCTCAGGTTGAGCTGGTTTATCCTGAACCCGTCCGAATAGGGTTCTCCTGTTTCGATGGAGTACATCATTTGATCCTCAATCCTGTGGCTTTCGTCGAGTTGAAGCTGTGCAACCTGTACAACCCATTTGGGATCAGGCAGCGAAAGGAACACATCAGAGCTTTCATCCACATAAACATCATAGCCAGAGACTGACAACTCATCAATCAGGTTATTGGTGAAGGTGGTCAGGAAAACGGAATCGGAAACAAGCTTAATATAGCAGGACTGCTCCCAGGCTATAGAATCGAGCTGATCGGTACTGAACTGAAAGCTGGTATCATAACTTATGGACAAGTTGTCCTTGTAAAGTTCGAATAAGGGGACTATCATGATGCCATTACCTGAATGTTTCCGAACATATTCGCGCGCAAGCTTGCGTTCGGGACTGCATCCCGAAAGAAAAACTGCAACAAGACCTATTATCGCTAAGTATCTGATCATTTTGACTTTGACTAAATTTTCCTGCTGAAATACAACAGTTTATTCTGAAGCGAGGTTCTGCAGCATCTGTTCAGCAAATGCCTTTCCAAATGCAATTCCTTTGTTTATCCCTTCATCATGAGGAGTAAACTTGATAAACAGTCCTTCGCGGAAATATTTCAGCTTCAGGTTGGCCATATTGGTTTCAAGCATTTTGGATGCTTCCCCGCTCCAGCCATACGAGCCGAATGAAGAGGCCAATTTGCCTTTATCGCGAATTGGGTTTATGGCTGCAAAAAGCTGGTATACAGGCATGAGGATGTTCTGGTTAATCGTCGGAGAACCCACCATTAACCCCGTGCAGTTGGCCATATAGTATTCCATATGTTCAAGCGACATATTCTCAATATCATGAACCTCGGCGTGTACACCCGGCACCTGGCTTACTCCTTTGGCAATAGCATCGGCAAGCGTCGAAGTATTATGGTAAGCGGAAACATAAGGGATAAAAACCATAGGTTTCTCGCCCAGGGAAAGAGCCTCTTGTGCATATTTCTCACTCAGGTCGACATACTTTTTCCAATTAGTACGAAGTATGGGGCCATGGCCCGGGCAGATGATACTGATAGGTATTGGGCGGATGCGGGCAATGGCTTTCAGCATAAATTTGCTGAAGGGCTTGAGTATCACGTCGAAATAATACCTGAATGCTTCATCCCAGTTGCCGACTTTGTCGTCGAACATCCGTGAATCACAGTAATGGGCACCAAACGAATCGCAGGTGAACAGAATGTTTTCTTCTTCCAGGAAAGTATAAATGCTGTCGGGCCAATGCAGGTTCGCAGCACCTATGACTTTGATTTTTTTATTCAATCAGCAACAAAATTTTCAAAAGACACATTGCTTCATTTGTATATCGTTACAACTGCAATTAATTATCACTATAAAGATTTCATTAAAAATGGTGACTTAATAGATGAAGAAAGTATTGAAAAATGGTATTCTCTATTTGACACCTATTCAATTAAAGTGAGTAAGTATAATTTTAACGGGAAAACTGAAATAAATAAATGGTTTGAACGACACGCAAGTGAATTTGAGGAACTCTTCAATAAAATGTCTGAAGAAGTTTTTTATATTTTATTTGCAAACCGACAGTTCTTACTTGATTTTAATAACTTAATGACTGAAACTGTTCTCGACACTGAATTTCCTAAGGAAAATTTGACACCAAAAGGAACAATTAAACGTG
>JBAXXB010000506.1:0-1866 GCA_037128115.1 Bacteroidota bacterium | reverse complement strand
GAGACATTAAATTTCTGGATACCAAAGGCAGGAGGCTGGAATACAAGCGGTTTGACACGAAGAGCGAAATCCTGGTTTTCTTTAACCTGGAGGCTACAGCCCAGCAATTTTCATTACCCTCAAAGGCTGCTTTTACTGACCTGCTGACAAACAAAAAAGTGAGCGGAGGCAAACTGACCCTGAAGCCACTGACGGCTGCCATATTAAAGCGTTCAGAATAACAAACCAGGTTGAATTATTACTCAGCCATTCAGCATGCTAATTTGGAGTTAGGTAATAATGGCGTTCACTTATTGAATTTATTACAGCTTCTTTTACAGTAAACCCTTCAGAAATTATATCAAAAGCAGGTCGAAACATCTTGGGTTTATATTGCAAAACCCGTTGACTGTAAGAGGATTATCTATTCCCTGCTTTTTTAGGTAAAGCATATTCTCATTCGGAGTATCAAAAAATAGTAAATTTGCGGAAGTCTAATCTCCCATTTCCATGAAAACGATAGCCTTACTGACCTGTATCCTGTTTGCTAATATCTATGTGGCTTTTGCCCAGGTAATTACGGTTACGCCTCCCCTGTCGAACGACCTGAACAGCATTGAAGTGATTTTCGATGCGTCGCAGGGAAGCGGAGGATTAGCAGGCTACACCGGGGACGTTTATGCTCATACAGGAGTAATAACCAACCTGAGCACCGGTACTTCCGATTGGAAATATGTGAAAGCCGGCTGGGGAGTCAACATTCCCGACTGTAAATTAACATCCCTGGGAAACAACTTATGGAAATTGGTTATCGGCCCATCGATACGGGCCTATTACAATGTTCCTGCAGCCGAAGAAATTCAGAAGCTTGCATTTGTATTCCGCAGCGGGGTGCAGGTAGGTGGTACTTGGCTCGAAGGCAAAACAGCCGCCGGTGGTGATATTTTTTATGATGTGTTTCCTTCCTCACTCAGCGTGAAGATTACCAATCCTACCGATGACTTCCTGTTTGTCGATTATAACGCAGTCTTACCCGTGGAAGTATCCTCCCTGCAGGCTGATTCGACCCTACTTTACGTCGATGGGGTAAAAGCTGCCGGAACTACCTTATCCCTGATCAATTACAATATCAACGCAACTCAATATGGCCGGCACCTGGTAAAGGCTGTTGCCAAAAATGCCACTACTGCTGTTGCCGACAGTTTCTATTTCTATGTACGACCCGCTGTAACCGTGGCCGAATTGCCGGCAGGCATGAAGGACGGCATAAACTACCTTAGCGCTACATCCGCTTTACTTTCCTTATACGCACCCCTCAAAGGATTTGCCTTTGTGATAGGCGATTTCAATAACTGGCTGGTTGATGACGCTTATTACATGAAGAAAACTCCTGACGGAAAACGGTATTGGTTGCAAATCGACAACCTGGTTCCGGGCAAGGAATACATATACCAATACCTGGTTGATAACAACATCCGTATCGGTGATCCTTATGCCAACAAAGTTTCTGACCCCTGGAACGATTCCTATATTTCAGCAGGCACATACCCGGGATTGATCTCATACCCATCGGGGAAAACGCAGGGAATAGCTACGGTACTGCAAACCAGCCAGGTTCCTTATGTCTGGAAATCCGGGGCATTTGCTCCGCCTAAAGTTACCGACCTGGTAATTTACGAATTACTTGTTCGGGATTTTACCCAGGCGCAGACTTTCCAGTCGGTGATTGATTCCATTGGCTACCTTTGGAAACTGGGCATTAACGCCATCGAACTCATGCCCGTAGGCGAATTTGAAGGTAACCTCAGTTGGGGCTATAACCCGAATTATTACATGGCTGTCGATAAATACTATGGCCCGGCGAATAAACTGAAACAACTGGTGGAT
>JBAXXB010000505.1:0-1873 GCA_037128115.1 Bacteroidota bacterium | reverse complement strand
CGCGTGTTTCGTTCAAAACCAGCAGGCTTCCTGCCGGGAGATGGGAAGCGAGATCTGTAAAAGTACCTTCCGAAATCGCATTCCCGGAAAGAACAAGCAACTTCGAACTATCACGCACTTCGAGGGGAAACTGTGCGATCTGATCAGCCGGAAGAGGATAATCAAAATCTTCAATTCTTATATTTCGGAGAGTTTCAAGCATTAGCGTGGTAAATTTTCGGGGCTGCAAAAATATGGATTTAAAAGGTAAGAAATTAACCACGGGGCTTGTGATTGCATAAGGAAAAAAAATACCACATCGTGTTCTGGCTGGAATTGACCAGCACCAACCTAGGCTGATTTTGGTTTATGGCTATAACCAGGTATTACTATCCTTCTAAAGGCAACCTGATGAACCGGAAAGCCTGCCGGATTGCTTAACATTAATGTTCCTAATAATATGCTTACGCAGCAGGCTTAAAGATTACTGACAGTATAATATAAGCCAGGATAATCAGGGGAATAGCAGTGAATGTCATTACTGCAAACGAAATTACGGCAAACAGCACGAGAATGAACTGTGGCTTGTTTTCGGCAAAACGCAGATTGCTGAACTTCAGCGAGAATAAAGGTATTTCGGAAACCAGCAACAGGCTCATTCCTATGGAAATAGCTGTAAGAATATAATAATTGCCGGTAATATAAGCCAGCCAGGAAAGTGAATCGCTGTATTGGGCTTGTAGCTGGATGAGTGGCAATGACCCAAGGAAAATAGCATTTGCCGGCACGGGTAATCCGATGAAAGAAGTCGTCTGCCGTGTATCGAGGTTGAATTTAGCTAACCTGACCGCAGAAAGCACGGGGATGATAAAGGCAATCAGGGGGAAAACATTGATCAATGAGCCGGCAACCGGCGTATTATGGCCGGCCACCATCATTTGATACACGATGATTCCTGGTAAAACACCAAAAGAAACCACGTCGGCAAGCGAATCGAGTTCTTTCCCGATGGCACTCTTTACATGCAACAAGCGTGCAGCAAGCCCGTCCATAAAATCAAAGAGGGCGGCAATGGCAATAAACCAGGCTGCATAATCAAGCCGTGACTGCATGGCCAGGATAATCCCGATGCAACCGCTAAAGAGGTTCAGCGTGGTAATAAAATTAGGTATGTGTCTTTTCAAAATGCGTTTTCTTTATATTTATGAAAGCGTAAAATTAATAAAATTGTTGTCAGCTTGAGGTTGTTTTAGATTTACCTCAATTTGAGGGATAAGAAGAAGCTTTTTCCACCAGGACTTGTTTAAATCTTAAAAAGTCATTATTTTTGTACTACAGGAAAGATAAGCCCGGGTAAGCTGAATACTGACCCGGTTGTTTCTGGCCTGCCTGGTATTCATTAAATCCTGAAACAGTGACTGAGAATATCCGATCATCAGGCTATGTTTTAAAGAAGGAAAAGCTGGCTTCCATGGCTTTGGACCGGGCATTTACCGAACTGCTACTAGTCAGTTTCGACCCTTATCCCGGGCTACATGAAGAATATTTCCTGCCAACCAGCGGCAAGGATAAAAAAACAGGATCCGTTTTTATCGTAGTCCGAAATTTCGATGCTTGTCATGAAGATGAACTGATCCGTATCACCATGGATATCAAGCGAGAACACCAGATTCATTTTGATATCGCACTCAGCGTAGTACACGTATTCAAAGAACCAGTTTTCGCGATCCGTGTCCATATGGAAGACTATGGCCGACTGCATGAACTGATAAGTCTATACAGGAAGGCCGGTGTGAACTTCCAGTCCAACCGGAAGGTGAATCCCACACTGAGCCTGATCAAGATCCGCCGTTTTTTTGACCTCGAAAACATAGAGGATGGCATTTATAAGGAC
>JBAXXB010000504.1:0-1878 GCA_037128115.1 Bacteroidota bacterium | reverse complement strand
CGCCCGTTAGCTTTAGCATCCAGATATCTTTGTCATTACCCAAAGCATGGTGGTTGTTGGTTATATCTCCATCTAATGATTGGGTATCTCCAATTACAATAATGTCACCATTTGAGGTTTGAAACAGTCTTTCTGGACCTTCATCTCTGCTTCCTCCAAAGCACTTACCCCAGACTTTATTTCCATTTTTGTCTATTTTATAAATCCAGATATCTGCTGTTGGATTTCCATGTTTATCATATCCCTCATGATAGCCGTCTCCTTCAACATCCAAATCGCCATGATAGGTATGCGCACCTATTATATATCCATCAGTAGTTTCCAGAATACAATCAACCTGGTCAACTTCACTACTGCCATAGCATTTCTGCCATTCCAATTCTCCATTTGCATTTAATTTTACCAATACCGCCTGTACGCCTTCATCGTAACATTCAACATTGCCACCCGGATCGGAATGGAGTGACCCCCCTGCCAGGCAACCACCATCACTGGTTGCCGTTATGGTTATTCCATATTCAATCCAGGGTGAACCTAAGGTAAAATCCCATACTTTATTTCCATCGCTGTCTAATTTCACTACCCAAAAATCCCAGAAACCATAATACGACCCTGCGTCTCCAATATATGCATTTGGATCTCCACCTGGTGAAGTAAAAAAACCTATTACCATAATTCCTCCATCAGCAGATAATGCAATGTCCTGCACATTATCAGATCCAGTTCCTCCAATTATTTTATCCCATAATTTATTGCCACTGCTATCAATTTTTATAATCCAAAAATCTCTGCTATCAGGATATGGATCGTAAGTAACATCGCCCCCTCCATCATGAGCAGCACCCATTAGATAGAAGCTATTTTCAGTAGCCTTCAAGATTCTATATGCACCACCTCCGGTTGAAGAACCGTAATATTTTTGCCAAAGTACCTGTCCGTTTATATCAAGTTTCTGTAACCAGATAAGAGATTGTCCTGCATGTGGCAAACCTTCAGGTTGTACCTGATTAATTAATAAAAAATAACCATTATTTGCTTTTGTAAGGTCATATGTTAATTGAGTTAGTTTACTGCTAAAACATTGTTGCCAGTTAAATCGGATTTGCTGGGCATGTGATATTAAATTGGTTATCAAAACAAAAAAAAGAACCGCAATCTGTTTCATCATGAAAATATTAAGTGTGGCCCCAACAATTTGGAGCCACACTAGGTAAAACAACTATTTCGAAATTACTAATTTGCCAGTTTTAGCGGCTTTGCCGCAAGTAAACGTATAAAGATACATGCCATTGGCTATATCGCGCGTATCAAGCATATACTGACCTTGCAATCCATTCAACTTAACCGAGAGCACTTTACTGCCGCTCAGATCGGTAATTTCAAGTAATGCAGATGTTCCGGTTTCTGGTAGTTTAAAATCAAATGAGGCCCAGGATCTTGCAGGATTAGGATTAACTTCTATTTCCAGCCCATATATTTTTGCCCATATATCAGCGTTTGCCTGACCTTTTTTATAAGAAGTAGTCGTAGGCATATCGAAGCAATCATCGTAAGTTATATCATAATATGCATTTAATATACCCCTGGCTAGAGCCCTGGCTTCCGAAGGTTGTCTGGCTGCAATGTTCTTCAACACACCCATTTCATTTTCATCAAGGGTTTCAAATCGCCTGTTGCTAACAAAAAGTGTTTGACATAAGGTGATTATTTCAATCAGGTCGTTGTTTGCTTCAATTTCGATTTCGTTAAGCTTATATAATTGAGTTTGAATATTGGCCAGGCTTAGGGCTGCTGTATAATTGTCTTGCTGCATGTAACTGGCAATGATCTGTCTGTCGGCAGCAGGTCCGCCCAGGTTATCAAGCCAGTTTCGCAACT
>JBAXXB010000503.1:0-1881 GCA_037128115.1 Bacteroidota bacterium | reverse complement strand
TTATCGGCTACCGTAAGTCTTGATTCCTGCTGTATCATAATTATTTAGCTCTTTCAATGATTTCAACTAATCTCCAACACTTTGTTTTGCTCAGAGGACGGGTTTCGGATATGCGTACAGTATCACCTATACCGCAATCATTATTTTCGTCGTGTGCAGCAAATGTTGAGGTCTTTTTAACGAATTTACCGTATTTAGGGTGCTTTACGCGCCTTTCAACCTGTACCACAATGGATTTCTCCATTTTATTGCTTACAACAAGACCGACTTTTTCTTTTCTGAGATTTCTTTCTTCCATTGCTGTGAAAATTATTATTTGTTAGCCTTGTTAGCTACTGCCGTTTGTGTTTTGCGCTTATGCAATTCGGTGACCAGGCGGGCAACGGTTCTGCGGTAAGCCTTTATTTTGTTTGGATTCTCAAGTGGAGAAACTGCATGGTTCATCTTCAGTTTGTTAAGCTGCATGCGTTCTTCATCGAGTCTTTCAATCAACTCGGGAGTTGATAGTTCACGAATAACTTCTTGTTTCATTTTGCTTCTATTATGCGTTTGGCAACTTTCTGATTACAGGTCAGCCTAGTTAAGCTAATTTTTCTTCATAATCCCTGCGGACCACGTACTTAACAGCGATAGGCAGTTTCTGGGCTCCTAAACGGCAGGCCTCCTGAGCTATCTCGGCGCTAACGCCTTCCAACTCGAACAGTAAACGGCCGGGGGTAACTCGGGCTACGAAATATTCGGGAGCTCCTTTACCTTTACCCATACGTACTTCAGCAGGTTTCTTGGTAACAGGCTTGTCGGGGAAAACTCTGATCCACAACTGGCCTTCACGTTTCATGTAACGTGTGATGGCCTGGCGGGCAGCTTCTATCTGACGGCCGGTGAGCCAAACTTCTTCGAGAGCTTTTAATCCAAATGAACCGAAAGATAATTCAGCTCCGCGTTTGGCATTGCCTTTCATTTTGCCTTTCTGCTGCTTCCTGTATTTTGTTCTTTTAGGCTGTAACATCGCTAAAACTATATGATGATGAGTACTTTATTCCTTAACTTATTTTTTATTCCTGGGACGACGGTCTCCGCCACGATCTCCGCCACGGTCGCTTCCGCGATCACGGTCACGATCTCCACGAGGACCACCTTTACGGTCAGGACGGCCCTGGCCATGAGCTGGTTTGTTGTCTTTCACCAGATTGTCAGTTCCCGGTACAAGATCCACTTTTCCGTAGATTTCGCCTTTCATGATCCAGGTTTTGATACCAAGCTTACCATAGGTAGTCTGAGCTTCAGCTAAAGCATAATCGATATCAGCACGCAATGTGTGCAAGGGAATACGACCTTCTTTGAATTGCTCGCGGCGTGCCATTTCAGCTCCGCCTAAACGGCCTGATATCTGAACTTTCATTCCTTCGGCGCCTACACGCATGGCAGCTGTGATAGCTGTTTTGATAGCCCTGCGGTATGAAATACGACCTTCAAGCTGACGGGCAATAGTATTACCTACGATTACTGCATCTATCTCAGGACGTTTAATTTCTGAAATGTTAATCTGGACTTCCTTACCGGTAAGTTTTTTCAACTCTTCCTTGAGCTTGTCAACTTCCTGTCCGGCTTTGCCTATAATGATACCAGGGCGGGCGGTATTGATTGTGACAGTTACCAACTTTAAAGTACGCTCGATAATGATGTGCGAGATACCAGCTTTAGCAAGACGTGCATTCAAATACTTGCGGATTTGATCGTCTTCAACCAGTTTACTAGCAAATTTCTTACCACCGTACCAGTTAGAATCCCATCCTTTTACGATACCTAACCTGTTGCCGATCGGATTACACTTTTGTCCCATTAGGCTTTTGGATTATTTGTTACTATTTCAGTTTCTTC
>JBAXXB010000502.1:0-1890 GCA_037128115.1 Bacteroidota bacterium | reverse complement strand
TGGCCCCTTATAGGGGCTTTTAAAGTCCACCTTCTAAGAGGGTGGATTCTTTAATTTTCGAAATGGAGCTGATATTGTTTTTCTATCTCCCGGATTTCGTCATCAGTCAAATCCTTGAATTCTTTTTCCCTTACTCTTTTGGATATTGTGCTGTTGTTTTGTTCCAGGAATCGAATGAGTAAGGCTACGGTTTTATCTGGCATCTGGAAAGTATCATCCAGCCATGATTTCAATGCATCATATTTTTGCAGGTAGTCAACTTCTTCCGGAATAATTTTATTGATTGTATAATCAACACAATCGAAAAGGAATTCGGCTTGTGGGGTGGCATCGAAATAGCGATAATAGTCTAATGTTTCATTTAAAACTTCAATATTGTTATTTCGTGTTTTTTGCCATTCGATGATCTCAAGTATGGGATGCGAATAGTTCTCGAGCACATGACGGTAATCGGTTATCCGTTCCAGAATGGCTGCTGATACAGGAAAGATAATACCCTGTGGTGTGTAATTCATTTTTGCTAACAAGTGATGAATCAGGTACCGGTGTATTCTTCCGTTACCATCTACAAAAGGATGCATGAACACAAACCCAAATGCAATTTCGGCTGCGGAGAGCACAGGATTAAATTGAACATTTTCAAGTAGGGCAGCAGTTTGAAGCAGACCTGACGACAATGTTTCCAGGTCCTGCCAGCGGGCTGAAATGTGCTCAGGAATAGGTTCACCAGTGCTGCGATCGTGTTCACCCACAAAGCCACCTTCTGTTCGGAAACCCATTGTTACAAAACGACTGTTTTCGATAACAACCTGCTGCAGGCGCAGTAATTCTTCTTTCGAAAGGGGCTTGCTGCCCGCTTGTTCGATGGCTTTTCCCCAGCGGATTGCGCGGTTCTGTGTTGGGGTTTCGCCCTCAATAGTAAAGGATGCTTTGGAATCTTTCAGTAACAGAAATGCCGAAGTACGCAGCAAAATGTCTTTGTGCACTCCTTTGATTACTGCATTGGTTTTTTCGGAGAGGTTCTCCTGAATGTAGCTTTCCAGTTTGGCTGTTTTATGTATCAGCGGACAAAAATTTATTGTTCCTGGCAAATTGTTGCGGATGCGATGACGAGGTGAGTTTATGTCTTTGCCGCTTGCGTATTGTAGCGTTTCGTCAATAACCGGAATGAAATTTTTAAAGGTCAGGTCAGATATAGCTAATTTTTCCTGCATTAGCCATTCGTACAAAAACCATATTTTCCGAGTATACTGACCAGTAGGCTCGGTTTTAATGATGGCAGTAATTTCTTCCGGACCTACTTTTTCGAATAGCTTCTTAAATATTAGCAGGTTGACTCCTTCGTATTTTAATGCAAAAGTTAAATGTGCCAACAGCGTTTCATCCGGTTGATATGTTGGGCCGAAAACCATCCACCCTTCCGTGGCATATTTCCTGTTCCGGGCACTAATGATACATAATTTGGATGGGAGCGGAACCTTTAGCTCATAGTAGTTGATAACAGCACTGTAACCTGCGAGTAAACCCGTTTCTGGGGCTGTTAGTTCGTGAAAAATGAGTATTTCCTGTGAAAAATGGGTATTTATCATGTTGTTTCAAGAAAAATGGGTATTGCAAATTTAGGAAAAACAGGTATAGATTAAGAAAAACAGGTATATTATTTAGCTATTTATGAAAAGTAGGTTTTGCAATGTTTGTTCTTATGCAGGACCGATCCATTTTTCATTCAAAAAATGCTTTATTTCCACATTTTTTCAAGACTCAAAATCCGTTAAAATTGTTTTATGAATTTATAATATGTGCTATAATTGTGCTAAATAAAGGCTATATTTGTGTTAAGGGGAGTTCTATAATTTAATTCATTGTTAATCAGAATAATAACCTTATATT
>JBAXXB010000501.1:0-1898 GCA_037128115.1 Bacteroidota bacterium | reverse complement strand
AAGGTTAAGGTTAAGGTTAAGGATGAGATGTGGTAATGAAACCACTGAATTTACGGACTTCTCTTAGAGCTAATATTTACCCAAAGCCGGCAGAAAATTAGATGCACCAACATGCGACATAAACTCACCCAGCCTTTATCCATTTACCGGTATCTATGATTTTACCTTTTTTAACTATACTCCATATATACATCCCTGCCGGCAAGTTAACTGTATTTATCTGTTGCTGACTAACTGTAATACGCACTTCATGCATTTTTATGCCCTGTAAATTATATAGTTGGAAGTAGTTACCGAGTACTTGTGGCCCCGCTTCTACATATAGTACATTGGCACCCGGGTTTGGAAACACCATAGCTGAATGTATTGCCATATTTGGTTCGCCTGACGAGGTAAAAATGCCTGTCGAATCAAGTTTCAGATAAAAAACATCTTGGTCTTGAGAATTTGCAGCATAACGACTGCCATTTACAAAACATCCGCCATCGGTTGTAGATAAAATATTGGAAATCGAATAAAAAGCATCATTGCCAAAATATAATTGCCATTTTAAATCGAGAAAGCTGTTGAACTTTGCAATAACATAGTAATTTGGGGAATTAGGATACATAAACGGAGGAAATGCCCTGAAATGACAAGTATAAATACTATTTGTATCAATGAAACTGAAATTTTGATTCCCTGCCGGGTAAGAAATAGTGTCGTCTGAGGATTGGTGGTGATTTAAAACCACATGGGAAAGAAAAACCTGTTTGATGACATTAAAGTCAGTATCCAGCTTTTCGATGCAATATTCTTCTGTCATGTAAGGATCTGGAGGGGGTATGGGCGGTGGAATACCACCCCATATTCTTACAGCTCGGCCTCCTACGAGTATGTTATTATTAAATTGATGGATTTGTGAAATATAGGCACACTCACCTGGCAGCGAATCAATCGCAACAAAATTCAAATTATTATCAAGCGTTATTATATGGCTTATATTGCTTGGAAGTTGGTTATAACCTCCCTCACATGTAACTAAATAGCCTGTTAAGTCTTTTTTTTGTGTAATCGAATAAATTCGTGTGCCATAAATTGGCAGCAATTGTGATGATCTTACAGAATCACCAGAAATACTAGCTTCCAATAACATGATATTGTGCAAACTCATATCCTCACATAAAGTAATAATATTATTGTTGCTGTTTATAATTGCATCACGCATGCTCAATAGTTGAATTGTATCAACTACCTGTATTATACTTTTAAATGCAATGGAATCCAAATTACTGTTAAAAGTATAATAGATTATGTGGTTTTGAATACTAAAAAAACCCGAACCAGGAAGTACTGGAAGTAGATTAAAGGAACTCCCAACAGCGGTGAAGCGATCATCATCATTTTTTAAAATCTGGCTGAAATCATAATAATCTACAGGCAATCTAAACTTTCTAGTTGCAATAGTATCGCCTATAGTATTTATTTTTAAGAACTGAATATATTCTTTCTTTAAAAATGAATCACCTGACAAACTTGTGCACATAATTATTGCTCCGTCTTCAGTTTCATAAGTCGATCCGGCACCATTAGCGATGCTGGACGGAAGAATTTTATAATATGTATTCTGGCATACAGTATATTGTGCCATACCTGATAAAAATATTAGTACAAATAGTGTTCTCATTTTTTCTTGAATTCGTTAGAAGTAAATGTCTTTTTATTGGCGGGTTTAAAGGATTAAAAATATTTGATAATTTCAAAGTTGATCCAATTTTCAAATAAATTTAAACATATGGATAAAAGAACTGAAAGTTTATGCAAAACTTATCAGTTCTTTTAAAATGGATGAACGGTTTTTTTAGGATCACTTTCAAAAGTTGGGGAGTAAAAGAAAAAAAATTAACCTATATTTTTAT
>JBAXXB010000500.1:0-1904 GCA_037128115.1 Bacteroidota bacterium | reverse complement strand
TGCCGGCACAAGTGCCGTTACTGTTACCTGGAACACCGTTGGTGCCCGGACAGTAAGTGTAAGTTATACTACAAGCCCGGCTGGTTGTACAGCCGTATCGCCCACAGTTTACCCTGTTACTGTTGTAACACCTCCTATACCCACTATTTCCGGACCGACCAGTGCTTGTCTTGGTTTTGCCTCAAATGTATATTCCACTCAGACCGGAATGACCGGGTATGTCTGGACCGTTTCAGCGGGCGGAGTAATTACAGCTGGCGGTGGCACCCAGGCTATAACGGTAACGTGGAATACACTTGGAGCTAAAACAGTTAGTGTTAACTATACAAATGTTGCCGGCTGCAATGCCCTGGTCCCTTCCGCATTTAATGTTGTTGTCAACCAAACTCCCTCACCAACCATCGCAGGACCATCCCTCTTATGTGCAGGATCCACTGGTGTTGTTTATACAACCGAACCTGGTTACGCTAACTATACCTGGACTATTTCGTACGGTGGAATTATTACCTCCGGACTTAACAGTAACCAGGTTACAGTCGACTGGGCAACTGCCGGCTCGCGTTCAATTACAGTTAATTACTCCAATGCATTGGGCTGCTCAGCACTTGCTCCTGCCAATAGGAATGTTACCGTTAATTCGGCACCGGTTCCTGTAATTTTGGGTTTGAACCAGTTATGCGAAGGATCAACGGGAGTGACATACACTACGCAGGAAAATTATACCGCTTATGTATGGACCATTTCGCCAGGAGGAACTATCACTTCGGGTGCAGGGAGCAATGCAATAACAGTAAACTGGAATACACCAGGTTACCAGTTTGTAACGGCTGAATACACCAATGGTTTAGGATGTCAACCTATTACGCCCTCCGTATTCAATGTAAATGTTGATCCAAAGCCTCTTGCAGCAGGAGTAATTGCTGGCGTTTCACCCGTTTGTGCCGGCGCCACCAATGTAATGTACACTGTGGCTCCCGTTGAACTGGCGTTAACCTATGTCTGGACTCTACCGGCAGGAGCCACCATTGTATCAGGCAACAACACCAGGACCATACGTGTTGATTACTCAAATTCTGCCTCGTCAGGAATTATAAAAGTGAGTGGAAGCAACGATTGCGGGCTTGGCGTAAGTTCGCCCAACTTCAATGTTGTTGTGAACCCCATACCTGCCACCCCTGTAATTACTCGGCATGGTGCTACACTCACCAGCAGTGCAAATACAGGAAACCAATGGTACCTGAACGGCGTGCTCATACCGGGAGCAACAGGCAAGAAACATATTGCAGTGTATACCGGCAACTATACGGTTGTTGTTACCCTTACCGGATGTAGTTCCGCTGTATCGAACAGCATACTGGTACTGCCTGTTGGCATGGATGATGCCCGGGTAAACCACCTGCTCGATATCTATCCGAATCCGAACAACGGGGAATTCAATATAAAAATTGAAACCCTTAAAAGCGAAGAATTTGCCATTGAAATATACAACAACCTTGGCTCGCTGGTATGGAAACAGGAAAATGTTACCATCAACGGCGCCTATACCACACATGCCGATCTGAAAACAATGCCAGCTGGTGTTTACATGGTAACCTTACGAAATAAGGCAAACAGCCTTGTTAAGAAGGTAATAATCATGAACTAGCTCTGCTGATTTTAAAAAAAAGCCGGAGAAATCCGGCTTTTTTTATGCCTTTCCGGCTGGGCTGATTTATTTCAATTGTTATTCCGATATATTTTCCAACATTCAAGGCTGCGCAAATTCTGTTAATACATTTTCGCATGCACAAGAAATATTACTGTTTGCATAAGAACTGTCCTGCATTGCATAAGAGCTGTCCTGCATTGAATAAGAGCCGTCCTGCATTGCATAAGAGCCGTCCTGCATTGCATAAGAGCCGTCC
>JBAXXB010000499.1:0-1905 GCA_037128115.1 Bacteroidota bacterium | reverse complement strand
AACCATCACTTCTACGTCATAAATCGGTTCAAGGATTTTCGGACCGGCATTTTTAAAAGCTTCTTTGAAAGCCTGGCGGCCTGCAAGTTTAAAAGCCAGTTCGTTTGAATCAACCGGGTGCATTTTGCCGTCATATACATTAACAACGATGTCGCGTGCGTATGATCCGGTAAGTGGTCCTTCTTCGATCTTTTCCATGATCCCTTTCAGGATAGCCGGCAGGAAACGGGCATCAATAGCTCCACCAACTATACAGTTGTTGTAAACCAGTTTGCCTCCCCATGGTAGTTGCTGCTCATCGGTGGCACGCACCGGGAACTCGCTCTGGAATTTCATGCCTTCGGTATATGGTTCAATAAGCATATGCACTTCACCAAACTGACCGGCGCCGCCTGACTGTTTTTTGTGACGGTACATGGCTTTGGCCGATTTGGTAATGGTTTCGCGGTAAGGAATTTTAGGTGCAATGTATTCGATAGGAATTTTATCGAGGTGCTCGAGGTACCATTTGGCGATATTGAGGTGAAGCTCGCCCTGGCCTTTGAGGATAATCTGTTTGAGTTCTTTTGAATATTCAACCAGGAGAGTCTGGTCCACTTTGTGCATTTCGTTGAGGCGTGCACCCAGTTTTTCATCATCGCTCGAGCTCTTTGGCTTTATAGCCATGCTGATCTTTGGCGACGGGAACTGTATGGGAACAATCATGTCTTCAGCATTTTTGGCTGAGTTCAACGTGTCGCCGGTACGTGTGTTTTTCAATTTGATAGTTGCAGCAATATCTCCGGCACAGACTTTTTCGACTTTCTCGCGTTTTTTACCTGCGGTAATCAGCAGTTGTGAAATGCGTTCCTTGCCCGAATTGGTGCTGTTAATCAAGTCCATGGCTTCAGTTATTTCGCCTCCATATACCTTAAAGAAAGCAATTTCGCCAAGATGTTCTTCGACTGAAACTTTTACAACCTGCAAACATGTAGGATCGGAAGCATTACATCTCAATTCTTTGCCCGTAGTTGTTAATTTGGCTGGCATTTCGTCAGGAGCTGGTACTGATGAACAGATAAATTCCATCAAACGGCCGATGCCTTTGTTCTGCTTTGCCGATATGCAGAAAACAGGAAATAATCCACGGGCAATGATACCCGCTTTTAATCCTTTTTCGAGCTGTTCTTCGGTAAGAGTTCCATTTTCAAAGAATGCTTCCATCAGTGATTCATCACTTTCGGCTGCTTTTTCGATGAGTACCCCTTGAAGTTCTTCGGCTTTTGCCATTTCGCCGGCTGGGATATCCAAAATTTCAGGTTTCCCACCACCGTCAGGGTATTTCAGCATTTTCATCTGTAGAAGGTCGATGATGGAACTAAATCCAAAACCCTCATTAACAGGATATTGTAACAAGGTAACATTTCCGCCGAACTGGGATTTCAACTGACGAAGGGTTTCTTCGAAATTGGCTTTTTCGTGCTCCAGCTGGTTAACGGCAAAAATTACAGGAGTCAGGTTTTTATTGGTTTGCCTCCAGGTAATTTCGGTTCCGACTTCTACCCCGTTCTGGGCATTTACCAACATAATGGCCGTATCGGCAACGTTAAGTGAACCAATGACTTCGCCTATAAAATCATCGAAGCCAGGTGTATCCATGACGTTAATTTTCTTGCCCTTAAATTCAACATACATTAATGTCGAGCAAACTGAATTCTGCCGTTCCAGTTCTATCTCGCGATAATCGGAAACGGTATTTTTATCTTCAATTGTTCCACGACGGGTCAATAACCCGCCTTCAAAAAGCATTGCTTCAGCTGTGGTAGTCTTTCCTGATTTGGCTCCACCAATAAGTGCAATATTTCTTACTTCGCTTGTCTTGTAGACTCTCATTTTAAAAGTAAATTTATTGTGATTGAAACTGTT
>JBAXXB010000498.1:0-1921 GCA_037128115.1 Bacteroidota bacterium | reverse complement strand
ACAATTTGCAATTCCAATTTTGCTTAAGCATGGAGGGCAAATGATAGCAGGCACGTCAACGCCAACAGTAAAAGAAGGAGATTGGAATGGAAACTGGGCTGCCGTGCTTCAATTTCCCAGTATGGAAGCAGCTGAAGGCTGGTACAACTCGGAGGAGTATCAACCCTTTAAAAACCTTCGCATTAATGAACTACAATCTGAGGCAGGCAGAGTGGTAATTATACCAGGAATGTAATTTGAAGTAATCACATCTATAAACCAAACTTAGTCAATTTCTAAGTTTGGTTTATTAATTAAAAATTTAATCAGACATAAAAAATGAAAAAAGTATTAGTAACAGGGATTTCGGGATTTGTTGGACAGCATTGCGCTGCCGAATTATTAAAAAAGGGCTATGCCGTAAGAGGCTCGGTAAGGAGTTTATCGAAAACCGACGAAGTTATCAACGGTATAAAAAAAGAAGTTGACCCAAAAGGAAACCTGGAATTTTGTGTGCTTGACCTTATGAAAGACGAAGGTTGGGACAAGGCCATGGAAGGATGTGATTTTGTATTACACGTTGCGTCACCTTTTGTGGTGAAAGTTCCAAAAGACGAAAATGAATTAATAAAACCTGCGGTTGAAGGTACGCTAAGGGCATTGAAAGAGGCAAAAAAAGCTGGTGTAAAGCGGGTAGTGCTTACCTCTTCAACAGTTGCCATGCAAGGAGGAAAATCCGGCATCATAAAAATCAACCAGGACAGTTGGACCGATGTGAATGCAAAAAATGTAACTGCCTACTTTAAAAGTAAAACGCTGGCTGAACAAAGCGCCTGGGAATTTATAAAAAACCAAACGGGTGATACGAAATTAGAACTGGTAGTTGTCAACCCCGGACCGATCTATGGACCCACATTAACAGGTAATCTGGATGGCGAAGCAATGAGTTTATTCAAGAAGTTAATTGCAGGGAAAGTTCCGATGTTGCCGCAAAGCTATTCTGTTATGTCTGATGTGAGAGATGTTGCCGCCATACATGTTAAAGCCTTAGAAAATGAAAAAGCAAACGGCAAGCGATTCATTGTAACCACGGAAAAGCCTCATGCTATCCGGGAAATTGCACAAATCTTGAAATCAAATGGATATGATAAAGTAAGTATGAGATTAGCACCCACATTTTTATTGAAATTTATTGCCAGATTCAATAACGAAATGAAGGGGATGCTGCCGTTTATTGGGAACACTGTAGAAGCTGATGTAAGTTCTACGATGAAAACATTTGGTTGGAAACCCATGCCGTTTGAAAAAACTGTTCTTGACACGGCTAAGTCGGTAGAACAATCGATTAAGAAATAAATTAAAGAGCATTTAAGTTCTGAAATTTAATTTTCAAATTCAAAAAAAATGACAAAAAGATTCTATTTAAAAATACTGGTATTTCTTTCAGTATTAGTCGCTGGTTTTCAAACAAATGCAAATGCACAACTTTTGGCTGTAAGTGGCAAAAAAATGATAAACAGCACAAATAATCAGGAAGTTGTGCTTAATGCCATCAATTTTGGAAATTGGATGGTAATGGAAGGATATATGATGAACTCTGGTAATCAAGCACCTGCGCAACACGATTGGAAACAAAAATTAACTGCTTTACTTGGCAGTGATCAAACTAAACAATTTTACGATGCATGGTTAACAAATCATGTAGCTCAGGCAGATATTGACCAAGTGAAAGCGTGGGGATTTAATGCTGTGCGCTTACCCTTACACTACGAATATTTTGTAAACCTTACTACTCCTGATGTCTGGAATAATCAGGGCTTTAATATTTTAGACAGTGTAATCGCATGGTGCAGTGCCGCCCATGTATATGTTATTATTGATTTACACGCCGCTCCCGGTGGACAAAGCGATAATGCTATCAGCGATTACGATAATTCAAAAC
>JBAXXB010000497.1:0-1924 GCA_037128115.1 Bacteroidota bacterium | reverse complement strand
CCTGTAATACCTGCCGGTTCCAATGCTGTTACCGATAATGTAAACAGGTGCATTTTGAATGGCAGCGTCAGCCGGTATATAAGGAGTAACACGTAAATCAGGAAGATTACTTTTGCCTTTGGTATAGGATGCATTGAATTCAATTTTCAGGCGTGAGCCGGGAAGGTAATGTTCCGTTTTTATTTGGTAGATCATTTGCCTGCGTGATTCATAAAACTGATAAGTCCGCTGTAAAAAAGTTCCTGAATCGGCCCCCTGGGTGGTAAAGGTTTTAAGGTCACGTATGTTGTTTACCCCAATTATGTTGGGCATAAACAGTACCGATATGGTGTTGTTTGGATTCAGTTTGTAAGCTACACCCATTAAGGCACTCCATCCCCTTGTTTCCTTGCTGCTGACTTGCACTAACGAATCATAGCCTGAAGCATGACCATCAATTATTTTGCTTTCCACACCAAAGCGGGTTCCGTATGAATCAGGATCATATTGTATGGCACTCGAATACCTGAATCCCATCAGATATCCCAAAGTTTTACCGAAAAGGCGGGTTTGATTTCCAATACTAAAACTCTGGCTGAAATTCAAAGGAGCCTTTCGTATAGTACTCTGCCAGGTATCCGCCAGTGATTTTTCCGACTTAACGGCATTTGCATTTAATAAATCATAGGCATGTTCCCTGTAATATAGGGTGTTGTATTCTGTTTTGGCTTTTTCGAAGGCAGCAGGATCATCAATCTGTGCTTTGCCCATCAAACCCAGTTCAATCAGTCCTAACTTAAAATAGGTATCCGTCCAGGGGGTTGTGTTGGTAACGCCCAGATTTTTAAAATAATCGCCCAGGCCAAGGGCTGCAAATTCCTGGTAGGTAGTAGGCTTACTATTAAACTGAACATAATCATTATGATCACGGTCCCTGAAATTGTTATCAAATCCGAGCCAGTCGGTTGAACTACGCTGCGAACTGATAATATCATGAGAGGTAGTCTGCGCATTATAGCCTAACGAAGTTTCCATGTTTACAGCCAGTGCTTCAGGATACTGCTTGGTTTCGACCGAGATATAAGCCCCCGCCCAGTCACCTGGCAAATCGGGGCTTGCTGTCTTGGCAATTACTATATTATCCACCAGGCTGGCAGGAAAAATATCTAATTTTATATTATTTGAAAAAGGGTCCAGGGTTGGAATTCGTGAACCATTGATAGTTGTTTTTAAATAACGGTCGCCAGTCCCCCTTACAGTAATCATTCCATTACTGGTTGAAGAAACTCCTGTAATTCTGGCTATCGCAGAGGAAACATTGGCATCGACTGTTTTCTTTATAGTTTCAGCCGAAATATAATCCAGGGTATTCGACGAAAGTTTCTTTTTCGTCTCCATATGGGCATCAAAATTATTCTGTGTTCTTCCGGTGATGATAACGGTACTTAAGGTTTGAGCGCTGGGTTCAAGTATAAAGTTTTTGATAATTACCCCTTTGATACATTCAATGGTATCTTCAATAGTTTTATAGCCAATATACTGGATTACAAATACCTGAGTTTTAAGAATATTTACTTTTAAAGAATAATCCCCGTTGATATCAGTAGTAGCGCCTATAGTATTGTCGGATTTAAGATAAACGGCCACTCCTATGGGCACCTCGCCATTCTTATCGGTTACCTTTCCCCTGATTACACATTGAGCCTGGGCATTTGAAAAAAGTATTGTACTCAGAACAACGAGAAAAAAAAATAATTTAATCCTGTTGTTTTTCAGGCTATCGATTTGCATTTTGCTATTTCTCATTTTGTATTGGTCCGACGGATCTATTTCCTATCGCTTAAAGTTTAGAGTATTTCCCGATCTTACTGATAAAGCAAGCGCTTTTTTAGGTTAAGGTTAAGGTTAAGGTTAAGGTTAAGGTTAAGGTTAAGGTTAAGGTTAA
>JBAXXB010000496.1:0-1934 GCA_037128115.1 Bacteroidota bacterium | reverse complement strand
CTTGTTAACTGGGCCCGATCCAATTCGGTATGGCCTTTGACATTTGGAACACGCTGCTGCGCCATCGAATTTATGGCTGTTGGTGCTTCGAGGCACGATATGGCACGTTTCGGTTACGAAGTAGCCCGTGCTACCCCTCGCCAGGCTGACATGATCATTATTTCAGGATCCATTAATTACAAAATGGCTCCTGTATTGAAACGATTGTACGATCAGATCGCCGATCCGAAATACGTAATCGCCATGGGTGCTTGTGCTGTATCCGGCGGTCCTTTTTATTACAATTCCTATTCAATTGTAAAAGGCGCCGATCACGTGATACCAGTTGATATTTATGTACCGGGTTGCCCACCTCGTCCCGAAGCGCTTCTATATGCCTTCCTGCAGTTGCAGAAAAAAATCAAGAGGGAGAAAAACTTCAAGAAGCAGATAAAGAAATAAAGGTTAGAAGCACGCTTTTGCGTGGAGGTATGATGGAGCAAAATCATCGCCGCACCGCAACCCGTAACCCAATCAGGCCATGACAAACGAAGAACTTATACAAAAGCTAACATCTGCATACCCTGAAGCAGTCGTGAAACAAGGCAGCCAGTATCCTGAAATTACTGTTGCCCATGACAAACTGCATGCGTTTATGCAAAACATCAAAGCCGACAGCAGCCTGGCATTCGATTACCTGGTTTGCGAATCCGGGGTTGATTATCCAACCTTTATCCAGGTAGTTTACCATCTTGAATCGACCACCCACAGGCACTTCATGGTTGTTAAAGCCAATACCGGGAACAGGGAAACAGCAACATTGGATACCGTTTCGGATATCTGGCCTACAGCCGAATTCCACGAATGCGAAATCTATGATTTGCTGGGAGTTACATTTAACAACCATCCGAATCTTCGTCGCTACTTCCTCGACGATACCTGGGGACACCCGCTTCGCAAAGATTTTCATGATGATATTCACGTTGTAGAAAGATAGTTATGGCCGTAATCATTGAAAAAGATTTGATCACAGATGAGATCAAGGCTGACGAGTACCTGGTTAATATAGGCCCTCAGCATCCGAGTACCCATGGTGTTCTGCGTTTACTCACCAGGCTTGAAGGAGAAATTGTACATAATGTAGAACCGCATATCGGTTACATTCACAGCGGCATCGAAAAAATGTCCGAAGCCCTCTCCTATCCCCAGATTGTGCATCTTACCGACCGTATGGATTACCTGTCGGCTCATATGAACAACGAAGCAGTTTGCCTTTGTGTTGAAAATGCGCTGCAGGTTGAAGTTCCTGAACGTGTTAAATACATACGTACCATTTTCGATGAATTGCAACGTCTTGCATCGCATCAGCTCTGGTGGTGTGCTTCAGGCATGGACCTGGGTGCATTGACAGCGTTCTTTTACGGCCTTCGCGACCGTGAAGACATCCTGGATATTTTCGAAGAAACCTGCGGTGCCCGTCTGACCCTGAATTACAGTGTTCCCGGCGGAGTGATGTTTGATATACATCCTAATTTCCAGAAAAACGTAAAAGCATTTATCAAAAAGTTCAGAAAGAAATTACCTGAATACGATAAGTTGCTTACCGACAATATCATTTTCCAGAACCGTACCAAGGGAGTAGGCGTTTTATCACGTGAAGATGCCATTGCTTTTGGCGTAACAGGGCCTACCGGCCGCGCTTCAGGTTTCAGCTGCGATGTTCGTAAACATCATCCTTACAGCGCTTATCCTTATATTAAGTTCGACGAAAAAATGGGCACCGATGGCGACTCGTTTATGCGTTGGAAAGTCAGGATGGACGAAATGTGGGAATCAATGAATATTATCGAGCAGTTGATCGACAATATTCCAGAAGGTGACTTTGCAGTAAAAATGAAAGGTGTTATCAAATTACCTGAAGGAGAATTTTACCAGCGTGTTGAATCAGCCCGTGG
>JBAXXB010000495.1:0-1989 GCA_037128115.1 Bacteroidota bacterium | reverse complement strand
CATAAAACTCGTCGACATGAAAAAAACTAACGCACTGCTCGTCGCACTCGCAGGCTTATTTTACCTGGGCAGCCTGGCTCAGACCACTGCCCCACCTGTCCGGCCATTGGGAAACGGAACCGGCACCCCGGATGAATTTAGCCTCAATTCTCAAAAAAAAGGAACCTTTTTTATAACACCTTTCTACGAATTCACCCGGTTTGATAAACTGAAACTTATTTCACATACTAACTATTATACAGTTTGGGAGGGTGAACATTCCTACAAATACACTTCCGAAGACATTAAATCATACAATGATAACTATGGCACAGCGTATCATAACAGTATGACGGGAATAAAAGTTGGCTACCAGGTAATGAATGGACTGGGAATCAGCGCTTATGCAGGCATTAATCATTATAATTTCAGGAGTTGGATCTCCGACGAAAATACACAATCCTTTGATGCTGATTATCCAGCCCTTACACTCGGCCTGGCTGCCAATTACCTGAAAAAGCTCGATGAACACTGGACTGTTTTTTCTGTCGCTTCGTGCAATTTCACCAGCAGCAAATCGGTAAAAGTCCAAACTACCACCGGTGAAGAGATTGTATCATCCAGCTTAAAATCAATGTATTGGGAACTCAACCTGGCTATGGCATACCGTATCCACAGGTTCCTGCCTCTTGCGGGCGTAGGCTTTACGCAGCAGTTTGTTCATCCTGTGACTACAGAACAGCTTCTCACCCAGGATGATAACGGCAATGACTTCTACGAAAAAACAAAATTTGATTCCCATTACAGGGGATCAGCAGTCTATGGATTCGCCGGGATAGAATATTCCCTGAACGAAAAACTCTCGGTTTATGTAAGAAGTTCATTTTTGAACCCTTTCAGGATGAACCTCGGACTCAGGATAACTTTATAATGAGGAAACCCATAAAAAAACACAAAATGAAAACTTATAAAACCTATATACTTACTGCCTGCCTGCTCCTCATTGCATTTACGCTTTTCGCCGGAACGGACTGGAATGTAACCAAGAATATGTTCAGATATCAGAAGGATGTGGACGAATCCATGAGTGCTGATGATACCCGTAATATGGCGACTATCTGTTACCGGGATACACTGTTTAATTTTGTCAATTTCCAGGGTGCCGGAGATTTTTCGAAGGTAGTTGTCAGAAAAATATTTCATACGGGGACACAACCTGACTTTGGATGGAACTATCAGAAATTTGACGGCATTCCTACTCTGGGACATCTTGAAGGCAAAGACTGGCAGCCGGCTCCGGTTGTATTTCATGACAGCCTGATCTTATTTTATACCGCATACCATACCCCTAGTTTTCCCAATGGGAACACACGTTATGCGGTTTATGATCCATTGAACAATTCATGGTGGTCTGATGGCATAGTACCGGGAAACAATAACAACGGTATAACGAGCCATGGCATGGCAGCAGTTGTTGTGGAAGATAAACTCTGCCTTGTTACACATGATCTGTCAAATAATATCGAAATACACTGGACCAAGGACCTTAAGACCTGGCATCATTTTAGCACTTCCACAAACATTAACAATTCAAATGGAGAATATGATGCAATCTCGGCTGTATCAGCCCCTTTCTGGGATCAGAATTCAAAACGCAGATCAAAACTCGTATTTGCATGTCGTGATGGGAATAAACACCCGTATGCGTTTGAATATTACTTCAGTGATGACCTCACGTTGACCCAACTTCGCACAACGGCCATAACAACTGATGACGCCTATTCATCGGTTGCCCTCGCTGTAGGCACAATCGGGCCTGATGCTACCAGCACGGGAGATTGCATACAGGCTTTCCTGAAACGGGATGCGCAAGATAACAGCCATATTTATCACCGCATATTACGTTATCAGCTAAAAAATAATATATGGACAAGGATTGAAGAAAACGTGCTTCCACAAAATTCGCCTAAACATATGTGGGCATCCCGGGAAATACCGTTGACAGTTGCT
>JBAXXB010000494.1:0-1999 GCA_037128115.1 Bacteroidota bacterium | reverse complement strand
ATACTCGCAGTAATACAGGTCGCTGACATGTGCACCGCAGTTGTATGCTGGAATCTGGGCAACATCGCCTACAAAGAGCACGAAAGTAGGAGCGGGGTCCGAAACCGTTGCGGAAGTATATAAGCCCTGGAGGTAGGCTTTGATGGATGTAAAGCTTGTGCCAACGGCCTGGTTGTCGGTATAGGCTTCCACAACCTTGAAACCGCGTTTGGTCTTCCAGCGTATAAAAGGCTGCAACGCATCGTGAAACAAGGGGTCGGAAACGATTACGTATTTTACGGGAACGCTCGAAATGGTATCGAGCATGCCGTCAATCGGCTGGTAATTAAGCACATTGCTGTATACGCTCCTGAAATAGGGCGAACGGGTTTTGGCTTTCATCTCGTTGGTCCTGGCCTTGTCGGCGCCGTTAAAGCGGATTTCAACCACCAGGTTGTTATATACCCTGATGGTATTGGTCACCGGGTTGTATTCAACCGGGGAGATCACCAGGTTGGCAAGTTGCACACTGCGCAGGTAGCCTGCGGTTTCAACCCGGGCCAGGGCTTCGCCGTAGAAGCTATTGGTTTCATAAAGCTGCTGGTTGTAGGCGAAAGCTGCATTTTTAACACTGCTCTTAGCCTGTGGAGGCTGGGCAGGGAAAAGCTTCTGTGTAATTCCGAAATCCGACAATTTATATTCCTTTAGCTCGTAGCTGATAACCTGGACTTCGGCCGTGGCTCCGGCAGGCACCTCAACCAGTTTGCACAGCACCGGCAGTTGGGGAGCGCCTATAGCATTGGTTTTGGAATAAGCTTGCCCCATCAGCTCCACAAATTCACCCTTTTCGGTATTCACCTGCAGCGCATCAAAACTGCTGATAGTATTCGACACCTGCAGGCGCTGATATGTATTAACGATTACATGCAGTTTGTTGCTGCCCGAGGGAAACAAGGTAATTTCGTTGGCAGCTTTGAGTTGCAAAATAGTTAAAAGGGAAATGAACCATACCGTGGAGGTAAATTTTCCTGCTAAAGATCTGAACATGTGGATTCCTTTTAGTAAATGACGGATCGGATTGGGAAAGACAAATTTATATATTTATCAAATAGGGATGTTAGATTTTGGATAATAATAAGTGGATAAAGTGCGCTGGAGTGCCTAAAGAACTCAGAGTGCCTACAGTGCCTGGAGTTATTGAAAACCTGTAACCTTATAACTGTTTGCGCAGGTGGACGGCGATGCGTTTCACGGGGAGCCAGGCGGCGGCGGACCCGATAAGGGTGATGGTGAGGAAGACAAAGAGGAAGTCGGTGGCGAGTATTTTCACGGGGTAGGCATTGATGATAAAGGAACCTCCGCCCTGCAGTTTTACCAGCCCGAATTTCTGCTGCAGCAGGCATACCAGTAAGCCAAGCAGCAGCCCGGCCAAAGCCCCGCTGAGCGAGATCAGTAAACCCTCGAAAAAGAAAATCTGCTTGATGGTAGCATCGCGCGCACCCAGGCTGCGGAGTATGCCTATGTCTTTCTTTTTATCGAGTATCAGCATGGTGAGTGAGCCCACCACGTTGAAAGAGGCTATGATCAGTATAAAGGTAAGTATCAGGAATACGGCCCATTTCTCGGATTTCATGATTTTATACAGCACTTCCTGCTGCTGGAAACGGCTCTGTACCTTGAAGCCGGGGCCTGCTACCCGGGAAATTTCCTGCTGTATAAGCCCTGCATCGGCTCCCTTTGCAAGCCTGATCTCGACACCCGTCAGTTCGTCGGAATAATCGAGCAGGCGGCGCGCAAAACGTAGGGGGACAAGCATGTATTTATCATCGAAATCCTGCTGTACGGAGAAAATGGCCACCGGGCGTATAAGTTCACTTTTGAATGATTCCTGGGGAAGCCCCGTAATAGTGCCTTTGCGCTTGGGGATATATACCGAGATCAGGTTATCGGGGGCGTTCATATCGGGGTCGAGGAAATAGGCAATACCATATCCCGGTATGGCAAAGTCGAGGCTGTCGTC
>JBAXXB010000493.1:0-2000 GCA_037128115.1 Bacteroidota bacterium | reverse complement strand
CGGTGGTTCAATTCAACCAGCGGCGCAAAAATATATCCGCTGGGAACCATTTACGCCTCAGGAACAACAGTTGCCAAGTGCAAGGCTTCAATCACCTTTACCAACCTGACCAGCGGATCACTGACCGGTAGTTTTGTATGCGTTCCAGCCGGCACTTCCGGCTTGCCTCTCACGGAAAGCTCTGTTACCTTAATTAATACATTCCCCGATGGTTACTGGTCCTTTGTCGCTGGCACTTTAGCCAGCACTAATTATGCAATTGAACTAACCGGAACTGACTTCAGCCTGTTTTCGCAGGATGCCGAAGTACGTATACTAAAACGTACTAATGCCACCAGCTCCTGGACCCTGAGTGGCACCCATGTGGCTGCAACTTCTTCCCCGTTTACGGCGAAACGTTCGGGCTTAAGCGGTTTTGGCCAGTTTTCCCATGCCTCGCGCTGTGCTAAAGTTGACGCCGGCCCGGATCAGCAAAAATACAACTCTGCCTTTACCATGGCTGCAGTAGGAACAGGCACATGGTCCGTCGCCAGCGGAACAGCAGTTATAACCAACCCTGCATCTGTTACAACCACAGTCACGGGCGTTCCTTTCGGAACCTATGCCACCCTGCGGTGGACAGTGACCAGCGGGGCCTGCACAGTGTATGATGATGTGGAGCTTTTGAATGATCTGAACAAAGATCTGCCTAACCCGAATGCAAATATAGTTACGGCTCCTGCCGGAACCTGGATAATTCCTATGGATAATACATTACAAGGTAGCCCGGGCTATTTTAATATGTTTGCTTATGGGCTGGCTGTCACTATATTGAACAATGAAACCCCCATACACTGGATTATTAAATCAGGAAAAATCCATAATGGCATTGACTTCACTGCAAGTGCATCACAGATATTTCCTTCTGTCGGATCTGCCACCTCCCGTGATTTTGCAGGAGGTCCTCTCCTGATCTTTCCTCAGGATACAACAGGTGTGCGCGCTATAATCAATACTTTTAACAATGGAACCGCTTCAGGTGCAAAAGTAAATGTATACAAGCTGACAAGTGCCACCAGCGTAGATGAGAGATACATATTGGGGCAAAAACCAAAAGTAGCGGTTCTGAATGATGGAGGGAAGGCAACTATACATACTCAGTATATGACTGATGCCGGCATCCCGGCGGAAAATTACAGCATATTAACAACAGCAGCTAACCTTGATGCGGAGTGCTATACCTTCGCTTCCGAACCCCATTCGGAAGCTATCAGTTCAGTTCTTGATTCCATTCATGCCTATCTGACCCGGGGTGGCAATTTCCTGGGTGAATGTTTAGCCGTGAATACTTATGAAAATAATACCAACGGGCACTTTTTCACAACAAATGGGATTACCATTACCAATACTGCAATCAGCCCGAATTATGCATACCCTAATGCTGACCTCTCTTTTGGACAATATATAGGACAGTTTGATGCCATGAATGTAGGAGGCGCCGAACGAAACTGGGTTTTAAACACAGGTTCTGCCTTTAAAAACAACGGTTACACCATCATGGGTGGCAGCGGTGCCTATTCAAATGTTATGGGACAGAATGTTGCCAAACTGGGCATAGGTCCGGGACACATGGCCTTTTTTACAGGCGGGCATAGTTACAGCGGCAGTACTAAAGCTGATTATCTGAATGGTATGCGTGCCTATTTTAACGCCATGCTTACCCCAAACGACATTTCGGCCTGTAATTTCCTGCACTTTGACCAGGATATAGCAGTTACAAAAACAGCCGACAAATCCGAAATCTGCCTGGGTGGAGGAAATGTCACCTTTACCATTGTGGCAAGGAACAACGGTCCTTCATTGAACGATGCAACCGGCCTGGTCGTAAAAGACGTTTTTCCCTCAACCGGGTTTACAATCAGCGGAACTCCATACGTAAGCCAGGGGACTTATGTCCCGGCAACGGGGACCTGGTCGATAGGAACAATGGCTTTAGATGAAAAGGACACCTTGTGTATAGT
>JBAXXB010000492.1:0-2013 GCA_037128115.1 Bacteroidota bacterium | reverse complement strand
GAGTTGGTATCCCGGATTACGTACTATACTTTCTGTAAGGTTATTACCAGCCGTATCCGTGATAATAAGCGACTTGCCGTAATACACATTCGGATCTTCAACCCTTTGCGACAGAAATTCCCATTTTGCCATCCAAAGGCTGTCGCTATATGGGTAATTGGGCGAAAGGTATTCCTTGGTTTCTCCTGTCAGTTTATTTTTGTAGGTTAGAAAATATTTTACCGGTTTAGGATTCTCCGGGTATAATTTATGACCAATCTTCCATTCGGTAAAATCAACTACGGGTAAATGGCTGTAGCAAAAGAATGAAAAACCGGCAAATACTGCAACAACTAATCCCGTTGCCAACCATTGCTTGCCGGTTCCCAGTAACGGCTTGAACTTATTACGGTTAACAAAAACAATAACACCTAAGGGAAGCAGAACCAGGTTCTTGTAAAAAGTCTGCCAATTGGTTAGTTTTATGGCTTCACCAAAACAGCCGCAGTCGGGAACCGGGCTGTAAATAGCATCGTTAAGCGTTAGCCCGGTGAAAAACACCATCATCGCAACCAATAACCACGATGAAACTTTGATCCGCAGGTTAAACAGCACCATCACACCGGTTGTGAACTCGACTGTGACGAGCAGTATTGAAAAGAAGAGCGCCAGAGGTATAAAAAACGACCAGTTAAACGCGATAAAATAATCTTCCAGTTTGTAAGCAAACCCAAGCGGGTCCACTCCTTTTACGAATCCGGAAAATATGAATACCAGGCCTATAAGGATCCGGCTGAAAGTAGCTAACTTTTTCATGAAGCCTGGTTTTGTTCATCCAACATGATCAGCGCAAAGGCCGAATAATTAATGATATCCAGGTAGTTGGCATCAAGTCCTTCCGACATGAGGGTCATACCTCTATTATCTTCTATCTGCTTGATACGCAGTAATTTCATCAGGATAATATCCGTCAGCGAACTGATCCTCATCTGCCTCCAGGCTTCGCTGTAATCATGGTTTTTATCTGACATCAGGTCCCTTGCCATTAAAATGCAGGCATCATATTTAGCACCGACAAGTACCGAATCCATGTGAGGTTCTTCTTTTGGACCCATTTCGAGTTGAATGATCGCCATGACCGAATAATTGATCATACCGATAAATTCAGGCCTGATTCCTTCGTCAACACGGCTTTCGCCTTTCTCCTCTATACTCCTGATACGGCTGGCCTTAATATAGATCTGGTCGGTAATGGAAGAAGTACGCAAAATGCGCCAGGCGGTACCGTAATCAGTCATTTTTGCCATGAACACCTTGCGGCAGGCAGCAATCGCATTATCGTACTGAAGGAAGGTTTTATCAGGCATAATATCAATAACTTTGTAACCAATTTCAATAATGAAACCATGAGTTTTAGGAGTGATAAAATTACACCTTTTTCCGGAAACAGTACCTTGCAATGCGGCAATAATGTGATTACATTTGATAAGCCACTGGTTATGGGTATATTAAACCTAACACCTGATTCTTTTTTTGATGGCGGCAGGTATACACATGCCGATAAATGGATTGCGCAAACCGAAAAAATGATTTCGGATGGGGCTTCCATCGTCGACCTGGGAGCAGTATCCACCCGGCCGGGTGCCGCCAATGTAACCCAAGATGAAGAATTAGCCCGTTTGATCCCTGTTGTTGAGCTACTTACATTGCGCTATCCCAATATAGTGTTTTCGGTTGACACATACCGTTCCAAGGTGGTGATGGAATCGGCCCAGGCCGGAGCTGGGATTATAAATGATATTTCAGGCGGAAGCATGGATGAAGACCTTATCGCTTCTGTTGCAGCCACCGGCCTCCCGTATGTATTAATGCATATGCAGGGAACTCCTAAGAACATGCAATTAAAACCTGATTATAAAGATGTTACGCTGGAAGTAAGCAATTATTTCAAGCAAAAGCTGGTTCATTTAAATACGGCAGGAATTCAACAGGTGATCATCGACCCTGGTTTTGGATTTGGAAAATCCAAGGAAC
>JBAXXB010000491.1:0-2015 GCA_037128115.1 Bacteroidota bacterium | reverse complement strand
ATCGAATGAAAATAAATGAATCGAGGGCACGGATCACAGATCCGCGCCAGCGGGGTACTGAATTATGGAAGCAAGCAGTAATAAGGTCTAAGGATCAGGTTGTTATTGATTTAAAAGGATTTGCTGCAGGTAATTACCAGGTTTCCCTTAAATGTGGCAGTAAAACCATTTCTTCTTCTACGCTCACGGTTGCAAAATAATTATTTCAATGGCAAAAGCCTGCATTTAAGCAGGCTTTTGCTGTTCATAATTTTAATAAAATGAAATATATAATAGCAATTACTCTTCTTTGGCTGGTCCAGATATCTAATGCCCAATCTGTCTGGAAGAAATTTTACTCCAGGCCACTCCATACCTCGTTTTCCTATCAGGTGAAAGAAACCTATGATAAAGGTTATTTGTTGGAAGCTGCCGATAAGGGCTTGAATGGTTCATATCCTTGGTATGGCTGGATTGTAAAAACCGATATTAATGGCAATAAATTATGGGATAAATTAATGGGTGGACCAAATATTTCCGATTTTACATGCTTAAACGTTACAAGTGATGGGGGATTTATTGTTGGAGGCCGATATGATATTTCTGGAGATTACATGCGCGACGCATTGGTTATGAAGTTCAATTCCTGTGCTGAACCTGAGTGGTGCAGTTTCCTTCCAGAGACTAATAACGATGAATCAATAATATTCCCTGCTATTTATGAATTGCCTGATGGAGGTTATATCTGTGAACGGAACAAACCTTCGGATTTTGATCATAACCGCTGGAGCCTGATAAAACTTCGTCCTTCCGGTGAAGTAGAATGGATTAATTATTATGATCTGAATACCAGTTGGATGTCGCAACTCGATTTTAACCTTAATCTCACTTCGGATACCTGTTTTCTGGTAACCTCCCTGGTATGGGATTCTGTTAACACTGAAGGATTAATACGGCAAATGCCACTATGGTATAAAGTGGGTCAGGGTGGCAACCTGCTTTGGGAGCGCGAATGGAAGCTAACCCAGGAAAGAACTCCGGCAGAGGCTCGGGTTACGATTGAAGATAAACATGGAAATTATTATACAGGTGGAATGATGTTACAACCTTTGGGCTATTCCTTTTTGTACAAACTTAGTCATGACGGAGATACTATTGCCAGTTATAGGATAAATGACAATCCTGGAACAGTTGTTAGTTTAGTGCATACTCTTAATTATATTGACGATACAACTTTTTTAACTGGCACCCAGTATGTTATTGACAACGATAGTTATTGGTCAATTAATAAGACTGACACACTTGGTAACATCAAAAAACAGGTTTATGAAAAGGAGAAAGTTCTATTTACAAATAGCCTTATAACTTCGGATAACAAGATACTAACACTAGGTGTTTCTTTTGTCGATTATCCCGCTTACCCAGATATGGTTGCTCTTTACAAATTCAACTCCAACCTTGAGTACGACAACATTTACACATTACCCCGCACATACGACAGCCTATGCCCGCACCCTATTGTAAGCGATACCATACCTATGCCGGGCATATGCCATTATGTGTCGCTGCCGGAGTTGGAACATGCAGCTGATGTAATACAATTAAAAATTTACCCAAATCCGGCCAGCCAATATACAACAGTTGAAATACCGGAGTATTCGGTAAATGTTACCAATAGCACTTATATATCGCAGCAGCAATTCCGTCCTTTGAACGGCGAGGTGCAGCTTCAGTTTATTAACATGCAGGGGCAGAAAATGCTTGAAAAAGTTTTTGATGCCTCCGAGCGCAATCAGGTACTATATATTGAGCATCTGGTGCCGGGCATGTATATGCTGCAGCTAACGCAAAAAGGAAAGGTTGTGGCGCAAGGAAAGATGATGGTGGGTAGGTAATGAGCAGTGCGTGTTCTAACCAGGTATTGAATCGAAGTTAAACTCCGCTACCGCGCGAATCCTTTCGTGTGGTGGCTTATACGTTTATAACGGGCAGGATTACAGTGTGTCGCATATTGCCGAATACGCTTACGATGCCAA
>JBAXXB010000490.1:0-2061 GCA_037128115.1 Bacteroidota bacterium | reverse complement strand
GGTGGCCCTGCGCACGCTGGGGGCGGTGGTGCCCTCGCCCCTGGTGATGGAGACGCCGGACGAGTCGGGGACCGGCCCTGCCTACCTCAACACTGTGGCCCTGGTGGTGACGGAGGAGGCCGATCCCTGCCGGGTCCTGGAGGCCCTGCTGCGCCTGGAGCTACAGGCGGGCCGGGACCGCAGCACCGGGAAGAACGCCCCCCGCACCCTGGACCTGGACCTCATCACCACGGACGGTAACCCCGGCACCTGGACCTGGCCCACCCCCGCCGACCTGCTGAGCCTGGGCCCCGAGCTCAGCCTCGAGCTGCCAAACAGGATGAAATACAATGCAGCGAAGACCACATCTTCGGAACAGGGAGTAACTGCCTGCCTGGCAGGCCCCCGGTATACACAGTATATAGGATATGTAGAGGGTCCACCCCCTTTCAGCCTTAATCATTACCAACCAATAGCACATCCCGAGGATACTTTAAGGGGAGACCCTTATATTAACCCGAATGCCGACGATATTTCCGAACTGGAATTCTCCTCTTCGAGCAGTACGACAAGCGATATGGAAATTGGGTACGATGTCGGGATAGAATCTAGCTTTAAAGCTGGGTTTTTAAGCGGTGAATTGAGTGCTGCATTCGGACAGGTGTGGGGCACTGAAATAAAAAAGACCTTAAAACACACCGTAGAGATCATTGCCCAGGAGGAGCGTATGGGATATTATATCACGCTGCGGCCGGTGGTTTACCGGGCATTTTATGATGTGTACGACGTGAATAACCGTTGGATGGATTCGACTTTCTATTTTTATATGACAGACCCGAAATTTATAGTGGAACCCGTTGAATTACAGAGTGGTTTAGCCTCTGATGACCCTGCCACTTTTTATATGAGAAGTGGAGTTAATTTCGCTTCATTTTCAACTACAAGTTATGGAAACATAGGAAACTCATGGACAATGGGAGTGAAAGTAAGCAGTGAAATCGAAGTTGAACAGGCCGAAAGCCAGAAGAATAAAGTGACCGCAAAACTAAAACTTGGTGCTGAACTGGGTCATATTTTCGATATAGGCTTCGAAGGCAGTTTTGAGTATTCCATGACCACCACCACAAGCACCGGGAACGTTATCAAGAGTGCTACCAGGCTTAACGAACCCTATTACCCCAAAGATATAAGGGAATTAGCCTACGATACTTACTGGTTAAAACCTAACCGCAGCGCCGGGATAAATAACTGGTGGCTGCACGAAGGAGCCCTGGACCAGGACACCTGGTGTGTAACGTATGATGTCACTTACATGAAGCACAAAGATGGCACTACCATAGGTCATAATAAAGGAATGACCGGGCAGGAAAACGGTGCTGTTGAAAATGAACTGGGACACAATTCGTCAGCCGATCCGGGCAGCATGCCGGGAGTAACTGAACCGGAACAAGTAACGCCATCGGGATTTTCGTTAGCACAGAACTACCCTAACCCATGCAACCAATCAACAAGAATAAAGTACCAGATTGGAAGCGACCTTACATCAGCCAAACCAAATGGCTATATGACAAGGCTTTCCGTTTTCAATTTAAGCGGCACCGAAGTTGCAACACTGGTAAATGAAAATAAAATGCCTGGTAGTTATGAAATTAACTGGGATGCATCAAAACTCGATCCGGGAATTTATTTCTATACACTTCAGAGCAGCAACTTTAAAAATGTTAAAAAAATGATACTACTGAAATAAAGCACAATTCAAAATGAAGGGCTGATAATCAAGCTGCCTCATAGAGCAGGACAGGCTATCAGCCCTTTATTACAGGATATTGTTGATTCCCATATAATCCGATTCAAACCAGGCTCCTGAAAAATGTATTGTTTTTTTGAAATTTAGCATGCATACTATGATTTTGCAGCATTAGTAACCCGAAGAAATAGTCTTTTACCTTTTTCACTAATTTAACTGTTTTTAACACGAATGTATTCGATTAAACTAAATATCATATATTTGTGTCAAGCTTAATCCGCATAAAACTCGTCGACATGAAAAAAACTAACGCACTGCTCGTCGCACTCGCAGGC
>JBAXXB010000489.1:0-2071 GCA_037128115.1 Bacteroidota bacterium | reverse complement strand
AGTTCAAAGGTTCAATGCTACGCGTTCGAAGGGTTTGAAGAGTTCAAAGGTTCAATGCTACGCGTTCGAAGGGTTTGAAGAGTTCAAAGGTTCAAGAGTTTCAGCTTATAAGAGTTTCAGGGTTACAGGGTTTCAGAGTTTGAAGAATATCTTGGAGCTCGTCAACGGTCTCAGTGTCTCTTAGTGCTCCTAGTGCCTCAGTGGTTTCAGTGTTGGAAGAGTTCAATGCTTTCGGTCTTTTTCTTTTGTCTTTGTCCTTTTTTCTTTTGTCTTTTTTCTTCATTTTTCATTCTTCACTATTCACTCTTCATTATCCAATAGTCTGACCTTTTTTCTACCTTTACATCATGGCAAAAACAAAAACAGTATTCTTCTGTCAGAATTGTGGCGCGCAGTCAGCCAGGTGGATGGGTCGCTGTACCTCCTGCGATGCATGGAATACATTTGTGGAAGAGGTAGTTCATCGCGAGGATTCTCCGGCAAAAAGCGGGGGAAATTTCAAGACCACCGAATCGCGACCGCGTAAACTCAAGGACATTGAACAAGGAAATGAGCAACGTACAACGACCGGTAACGGCGAACTCGACCGTGTGCTCGGCGGCGGGCTGGTGGAAGGTTCATTGATACTGGTGGGTGGCGAACCCGGCATAGGAAAATCGACACTCATGTTACAAATTGCCCTTCACATGGAAGGGGTGCGGATTCTATATGTTTCGGGCGAGGAAAGCGAGCAGCAAATTCGCATGCGTGCCGACAGGCTTGGCTATAACGACCCTGATTGTTATATACTCACCGAAACCAATACACAGAGTATTTTCCAGCACGTTCAAACCATAGAACCCGGGCTGGTGATCATCGACTCCATTCAGACCCTGCAAACCAACCTGATCGAATCCTCGGCAGGAAGCATCTCACAGATACGCGAAACTGCCGCCGAAATGCAGCGCTTTGCCAAAACTACCGGGGTCCCCGTGATCCTTATAGGGCACATTACCAAGGACGGTGCACTCGCCGGTCCTAAAATACTGGAACATATGGTGGATGCCGTTCTGCAGTTCGAAGGTGACCGTAACTACGGCTACAGGATACTACGGGCTGTGAAAAACCGTTTTGGGTCGGCATCGGAACTTGGGATTTACGAAATGCGCGATACCGGTTTACGGGAAGTTACAAATCCTTCCGAAATACTGATCTCACAGCGGGAAGAACCTGCCAGCGGGGTAGCCATTGCCAGCACAATCGAAGGAATGCGGCCTATGCTCATCGAAGTGCAGGCCCTGGTAAGCTCAGCAGCGTACGGCACTCCACAGCGGTCCTGCACCGGGTTCGACAGCCGCCGGCTGAATATGCTGCTGGCCGTTCTCGAAAAACGCTGCGGCTTCAGGCTGGGAGTAAAAGATGTTTTCCTGAATATAGCCGGGGGCATACGCGTCGACGATCCTGCCATAGATATGGCCGTGGTAAGCGCCATACTTTCATCAAACGAAGATATGCCTGTAGACCAGCAAATCTGCTTTGCCGGAGAAGTCGGCCTTTCGGGCGAAATACGACCCGTTAACCGGGTGGAACAACGCATAGCCGAAGCCGAAAAACTGGGTTTCAGGCAAATCCTGGTTTCGCGCCACAACCTGAAAAGCCTGAAAACCGACAAATGGGCCATTAAAGTTACCGGGGTGGGTAAAGTGGAAGAGGTTTTCGGAATCTTATTCGGGTAACGGCTGATTATTATTCCCAGAATGGGATACCAAAGTTGGCGCGGATTGGAAACTTTGTGAAGCAATCCCGGTGTTGGTATCAGTGAGATAGTTTACCCACACTCGCCTGGAAATAAGACGAATGGAAGATTTTTTATATGCCTTTTGAGAACGTAATACTTTATTTATCGCTTATTTTGAAGTGCAAATAACTTTTCTTGTTTCAACTTTGTCACCATACATAATTTTCAAAATATACACACCCGCAGGCAGGTCTTTTAAAGGAAAACTTATGTCATATACTCCCGGACTCTGCTTCCCTTTATTTAGGGTCTGCTGTTTAAATAACAAGGACTTGTTCACCAGGTAATTATGCC
>JBAXXB010000488.1:0-2078 GCA_037128115.1 Bacteroidota bacterium | reverse complement strand
CCTGGGATTTATATTATGAATTTAAAACTTCAGGATGGTCGGACAATTTCCAGGAAACTGATAATAAATTAGCCGGTTGGATTTTTACTAAATTCAACCAGCAACTTCGTGATAAACTGTATTTTTATTTAATAAGCCCTTCTAGTACTGACTCTCAATACTAACTATAAGAGTGGGTATGCGAAGTTATTTTATTTCTGTGTTTAAGCAATTCCTCAAGAAGTGCTTGTGTTGCAGCCTGAAGTTCGTTGTAGATTTCGGTTAGGCCGGCTTCAGTTTTGGTTTCTCCCATTTCCTCCAGTTTACCGCTAAGTTCTGTTGTTTCCGGGTCCATAAAATTAGCAATGGAGCCTTTTAGGTGGTGTGCGTTGAACCTGAGACTCAGGAAATCCTTATTATTGATGTTTTGTCCGATCATTTTCAGGTCTTCCTTATGATCTTCAACAAACATGTCAATAATCTGGATTACAACATCGTTTCCGTAGTATTTGAAATTCTCGTAGAAGTTTTCCAAGTTAATCATGGTAGTGATTTTTAGCAGGTATTAATGTTTAGTTATTTTATGATTATATTTCAGGATAAGCGGGCAATGCAATTTTTTACGCTGTCTCTCCAATATGGAATTTCAATTGCGAGTTTCTTTTTGATTTTTGATTTGTCGAGCACACTATAAAAGGGTCTTTCGGCTGGTAAAGGATAATCTTTGGTAGGAATAGGGTTTACTTTACAGTCGATACCTGCAAAGTGATGGATAGCAATTGCAAAATCATACCAACTGGCCACGCCTTCGTTAGAATAATGATAGACTTCAATAGTATCAGAAGTCATTTCAAGAGGCAAAGTATCAAGTATTGCTTTAGCAAGATCGTGGGCATAAGTTGGAGTTCCTATCTGGTCGAAAACCACGTTAAGCGAATCGCGTTCTTTGCCATATTTTATCATTGTTTTAATGAAATTGTTCCCAAACGCAGAATACAACCAGGACGTCCGGATAATAATTGCTTTGCCGTTTGCCTGGTGAACAGCAAATTCACCGGCAGCTTTGCTTTTCGCATACACCGACAAAGGGTTTATTTTGTCGGTTTCGGTGTATGGAATGTGATTTCTGCCATCGTATACGTAATCAGTCGAAATATGCACCATAAATGCACCGCATTCCGAAGCTGCCCTGGCCAGGTTACCTGTAGCCACATCATTCACCAGGTATGCGGTTTCTTCGTCCATTTCAGCTTTATCAACGGCGGTATAAGCAGCGCAATTAATTATAACATCAGGATTATGAAGTTCGAAAAAATGATTTACGCTGGATTCGTCAGTTATATTCAGTTCATTTACATCGGTGTACAGAAACTCATACAGTAGATATCCTTCGGCAAGTGCTTTAAGTTCACTTCCAAGTTGTCCGTTCGAACCGGTGATCAGTATCTTCATAATTAAAATTGAGATTATGATTTTATCAGCGCATCAGAATCAGCAATTGTTTTTATCAGGCCCTGTTCAAGTTGTATCTTTGGCGACCAGTCGAGTTCTTTCTTCGCCAGGTCTATGTTTGGCTGGCGTTGCATAGGATCGTCGGAAGGAAGCGGCATACGGATAATCCTGGATTTAGAATTAGTTAGTTCAATTACTTTGTTTGCAAGTTCAAGAATAGTAAACTCATTTGGGTTGCCAATGTTCACCGGACCGATAAAATCTTCACGCGAAGCCATCATACGTACCATTCCTTCAATGAGGTCGTCGACATACTGAAAGCTACGCGTTTGCTGCCCGTCGCCATAAATTGTGATATCCTGGTTCTGCAATGCCTGCATAATAAAATTAGAAACTACCCTTCCATCATGTGGATGCATTTTCGGACCATAGGTATTAAAAATACGTATGATTTTGATTCTGACATTGTTCTGGTTTCTATAACTCATAAAAAGGGTTTCGGCTGCCCTTTTACCTTCATCATAGCAGGAACGTTCACCAATGGGATTTACATGTCCCCAATAGGATTCAACCTGCGGATGAATTTGAGGATCACCATAAACTTCGCTGGTGGATGCCTGCAAGATTTTGGCCTTTATACGCTTTGC
>JBAXXB010000487.1:0-2138 GCA_037128115.1 Bacteroidota bacterium | reverse complement strand
GTTGAAATGATACAGATGGAATTGCTGATCCGTCAGCAGGAACTGATGGAATCACTCCTTTTTGCATCCCTGGAACGGATTTTTATCGAGAATCGCATTTACCGTGATATTGAAGAATGTAAAACCTGGGAAGGCGTCATCCAGGCAATCGATAAGGGCCTTGAGCCCTACAAACCGGAGTTTTACAGGGTGATCACCGAGGACGACATTGTACGTCTGACAGAAATCCGTATCAAGCGTATTTCCAGGTTCAATTCTTTCAAGGCCGACGAGCACATACGGAACCTGAACGAGGAATTGGTTGAGGTAAAGCATAACCTGGAACATCTTACCGACTTTGTGATCGCGTTTTATGAAATGATACGCAAAAAATATGCCGGTGGACGCGAACGTAAGACCGAACTCCGGAATTTTGAAAGCATTGAAGCCGCGGCAGTAGCTGCAGCCACACAAAAACTATATGTAAACCGTGACGAAGGGTTTGCCGGTTTCGGGCTCAAAAAGGATGAGTTTGTTTGCGATTGCTCTGATATTGATGATATTATAGTTTTCCGTGAAGACGGTACTTTTGCAGTTACCCGTGTAGCTGAAAAAGCTTTTGTCGGCAAAAACGTGATCCATATTGACGTGTTCAAAAAGAACGATAACCGGACTGTATATCACGTTGTCTACCAGGACGGAAGGATGGGGGCGGTCTATATTAAACGTTTTGCCGTTACAGGCGTGGTTCGCGACAAAGATTATATGCTTACCAAGGGATCGCCGGGTTCGAAATTACTCTACTTTACGGCTAATCCGAATGGTGAATCCGAAATAATTAAGGTAAGCCTGAAACCTAAACCGCGGTTAAAAAAACTCAATTTTGACTTCGATTTTTCCGAACTGGCCATCAAAGGCCGCAGTTCGCAGGGAAATGTGCTGAGTAAAAACCCGGTGAAAAAAATCGTACAAGCCGAAAGGGGATTCTCAACCCTGGGTGCACGCGACATATGGTATGATGATACCGTGATGCGCCTCAATACTGACCAGAGGGGGAAATACCTGGGGGCCTTTAAGGAAGCTGACAAAATACTTACACTTACCCGAACAGGGTTTTATAAGCTTATGAGTTTCGATCTTTCGAACCATTTCGAGGAAGATATGATGGTTATCGAAAAATTCAACCCGGCTAAAGTGCTCAGCGTATTATATTACAGCGAACTGAAAAAGGCCTATTTTGTTAAGCGGTTCATCCCTGAATACTCTGATAAAAAAACATGCATGTTCCCCGAAGAAGACGGGAATAAATTTGTAGCTGCCGTTGCCGATAAAAAGCCACAGATCAGGGTTGAATTCGATAATGATGGCGTAAAGAAAGCTGTTGACCCCGAAATTTTAATCCTGGATGAATTTGTCGAAGTGATGGGAGTGAAGGCTAAAGGGAAAAAACTGAGTAACCACCCGGTAGCCGGAATAACCTGGCTCGAACCGGTCCCGGTTGAAGAAGAAGAAATAGAAGAAGAACTTCCTGAAGAAGACGAAGTGTATGCGGAAGAACCTGATGAATCAGAAGAGCCTGAAAATGAAGTTGATCTGCCTAAGCCAAACCCGCCCGATTTCCCTGACGACGATGATCCTGGTACCGGAATACAGATGACTTTGTTTTAAAGAACTATTCGAGGCCTGGATTAGATGCTGAACATGGATCTTTCAAGACGGGCCATAAAAAAGGCGAATTCAAATCTGGTGGTTGGAGAAAGACCATATGATTACCACTGAATTGAAATAAAATTGATAAACCGATAGATTAAATTATGATTGACGACAAAATTCTGGAAATAACCAAAGATGTACATTGGGTTGGAGTACTCGACCGCGAGCTGGTTACATTCGATGTTGTGATGCACACGCCTTATGGTACAACTTACAATTCCTATTTCATCAATGCCGATAAAAAAGCTCTGGTCGAAACGGTTAAAGACAAGTATTTCCCTGTTTTCCTCGAAAAACTAAAGCAACTCACCGATCCTGCCGAACTGGAGTATATCATTGTTAACCACACCGAACCCGATCATTCGGGCAGCCTGGCTAAACTGCTCGAAGTAGCACCGAATGCAACGGTTGTCGGCAGCGGCAATGCCATTCGCTACCTCAGGGAT
>JBAXXB010000486.1:0-2154 GCA_037128115.1 Bacteroidota bacterium | reverse complement strand
ACGATAAAAAATCTCACCATATCCGGCAAGGGAGTTCACCCCTTCCTGGATACGGGCACCACCTGAATCGTTGATCCCGATAAGAGGGATTTTGAGTTTCATGGCATGATCCATGATTTTGGTAATCTTTTTGGCATGCATATAACCAAGTGAACCACCTGCAACGGTAAAATCCTGGGCGAAAATACAAACAGGATAATTGTTGATGGTTCCTGTTCCCGTAATTACACCGTCGCCCGGCAGGTATTTGTCGCTCATTTCAAAATCGCGGCCGGCGTGTTCAACAAACAGGTCGTATTCATGAAATGACTTTGCATCGAGCAAGGCAATAATTCGTTCGCGTGCTGTCAGCTTTCCGGTGGCTTTTTGTTTCTGGATGGCTTTATCACCACCGCCACGCAAAGCTTCCTGCATTCTGCGTTTCAGATCAGATGATTTGGAGCTTAAGGACATAGATTTTTGATTTGTGAATATTATGTTGTTTCGCCTAGCGACGAATTCTTCATTCATAGGCAAAGATACAATCATTTAATCGTTTATTCATGCACCTGTTTTGCATTTTTAGTGTTTTTAGCAGTGCCACTACAAGATAATTATTTAATTTTGAGGTGTTAAACCTGCCAGATGAACATCGAAGAATTACGAGATTATTGCATTGCCAAACCCGCGGTTACCGAAAGTTTCCCTTTTGATGAATCCACGCTGGTGTTCAAGGTTGCCGGGAAAATGTTTCTGCTTACCGACCTGGTGGATGCTTTTTCGATGAACATTAAGAATACACCTGAAAAAGTACTGGAACTCAGGGAGCAGTATCCCAGCGTATTACCCGGCTATCATATGAATAAAGTACATTGGGTTACCGTGATCATTGATGGTACTATCCCGGACAGCCTGTTGAAACAGTGGATTGATGAGTCCTGTGACCTTATTATTGCAGGGTTTACCCGGAAAGAAAAGGTTCTTTACGAAGAACTGGCTCGTAAAATGTGATTATTGGAGTTTGATATATTTCGAAAGTGCATTCACCAGTGTTTCTTTCGATTGTATTCCCACTAATGTTTCCATTGGCACGCCATCTTTAAAAATGATTATAGTAGGGATCGACACTATGTGGAACTGGTTGGCAGCCTCTTTGTTAATATCGATGTCAACTTTTCCGACTTTGATTTTTCCCTGGGTTTGGCTGGCTATTTCTTCAATAACCGGGGCCATGGCTCTACAGGGCATACACCAGGTAGCCCAAAAATCAACCAGCACTATTCCTTTTGCAGTTTCGCTGCTGAAATTGTCGGCAGTAAGAGTAACGATGCTTTCTTTGCCAGATTTACAGGATTCAAGACCAGGTAAAGCCATGACAAACAATAAAGTAGCAAACACGACAAGCAATATTTTCTTCATGTAAGTTTTTTAAATGAGTTAATTTCGCTTTTATTTTAGCGTAACAAGTGTAATTCCGGAGCCACCGGTTTCGAGTGATGCATCCGAAAAAGTCTTCACTTCAGGTACACCGGAGAGGTAATTACGGATAATACTGCGCAGAACACCATTTCCTTTGCCATGCAAAATACTTACTTCTGATACATGCAGCATAATAGCCTCATCAATGTATCGCTGGATGAGTGACTCCGTTTCGTCGGCCCGCATTCCCCTTACATCGATGGTTATCCTGAAATTAGCCATACGCGCATTCATGTCATTTACCATATTCTGGTAGGCAATTCCCCTGTTTACGGATTTCCGCAACGGGCTGTTAGCCTGTAATACCTCCAGGCTTTCTGTTTTAACGCGGAGGATCACTGTGTTAAAAGCTACGGTAGCTTCATTGCCGTGAATTTCGATAATTTCACCGGATTCTTGCTGTCCTTTCATACGCACCCGGCTTCCTTTAAGCACAGGGCCGCCAGTCACGGAAATTGGTAGCGCGATTTCTACTATTCCAGGTTTTGTTTCCTTTACCGGGAGCTCTTTCACTTCTTCGGTGAACTCTTTTATCTCTGTTCTTAATTGTTTTGTCCTCGTAGCATCAGCCTGTGATTGCTTGATTTCCCTGATTGTTTTCTCGATGAGTTGATTCGATTTATTCAGGATAGCCTGAGCGTCGCGGCTTGCTTTTTCAAGTATTTCTTTTTGTTTGCGGTCTAATTCATCCTTTAA
>JBAXXB010000485.1:0-2165 GCA_037128115.1 Bacteroidota bacterium | reverse complement strand
CAATTGTCAGGAAAACAAAGTGTGTATGCCTCAGTTTCTAATGCTAAACGAGAGCCTAATCGAGACAATTTTGTTGACGCTGATCCGACAAAGGCTTTACCCAAACCCGAAACGCTCTATGATGCCGAAGGCGGTTACGCCTTTAATAATAGCCGTTTCTCGCTGAATGTAAATGCCTATTATATGTATTACGACGATCAACTTGTTCTTACGGGTGCCATAAATGACGTTGGATCGGCAATTATGGTCAACGTTCCGGTAAGTTACCGTGCAGGAGTAGAACTTGCCGCTAAAGTTTTAGTATGCAGTAATTTTAAATGGGAACCATCAGCAACACTCAGCCAGAACAAAATAAAATCATTCACCGAGTATATCGACAATTGGGATACCTGGGGGCAAACAGCTTTAGATCATACAAATACAGATCTATCTTTTTCGCCGTCCGTAATTGCAAATAATACCTTTAACTGGACTGCATTTAGAGGATTCGATATCAGGCTGATCAGTAAATTCGTAGGTAAACAATATATCGACAATACCCAAAGTAATGACCGCCAGCTCCACTCCTATTTTGTAAATAACCTGCTGCTCAGTTACACCATAACCCCTCAATTTGTCAAGGAAATCAGTTTCTCACTTTTGGTCAACAACCTACTGAATGAGAAGTATGAGTCGAATGCCTGGGTATACCGTTACTCTTCTGAAAACAATATGCAGAAACTGGATGGATATTTCCCGCAGGCGGGCATAAATTTTATGGCCGGGTTGAATGTGAAATTCTAAATTTACAGTTTTGCAGCCTATTGCAAATGGCTAGGTTTGGAAGTTAAGCAATGGCTGAAATGATCAGTATTGCCCCCAGTTCCTTTCGAAATATTCAGCCATGAAACCCAAAACCTAATCTCTAATCCCTATTTTATCTACCTTTACCGCCTATGGCGAATATCATCACTATAAAGAATAAGAAAGCCGGCTTTGAGTATTTTCTCATTGAACAGTTCACGGCGGGAATCATGCTTCTGGGGACTGAGATAAAATCAGTCCGTGAAGGCAAGGTTAACCTTACCGACAGCTATTGTGCTTTCGAACGTGATGAATTGTACCTGCTGAATGCCCATATATCGGAATACAAATTCGGGAACCAGTTCAACCACATAGCGAAACGGGCCCGAAAACTTTTACTGAACCGCCGGGAACTCAAAAAAATACTAGGCAAGACCCGCGAAAAGGGACTCACAATTGTTCCTGTCGAAATGTTTATTAATGATAAGGGGTTCTGTAAAGTGACCATTTCGATTGCCAAGGGGAAGAAGATGTACGACAAGCGGGAAACCTTGAAGACCAAGGACAATAAGCGTGAGATGGACAGAAGGCACGAGGATTAGGGATTAGGGATTAGGAGTTGGGGGTTAAGGATTGAGGACCCGGGAATAATGGGGAGAAGGAGGGAATTCTGCTCGAAAAACGTCTGAACAATTATCTGGCCTTTTCACTATCTTTGTGATTATCTGTATACTACAGTTAATGTGGTTAATTAGAAATAGAAAAGAGCCTTATCAATGAAAGATATTCTATATAAAGCATATTGTGTCAGCGAAGAGCCGGCCGGAGTATTTACCAGTCAGATTACGGAGCTCAATACCGCCGAACTTCCGCAAAACGGAGCCCTGATAAAGGTGGCATATTCATCATTGAATTATAAGGATGCCCTTTCGGCACGCGGAAACAAAGGTGTGACACGCCGGTACCCGCATACTCCGGGTATAGATGCATCAGGAACAGTAATTGAGAGTACTTCCCCGGAATTTAAAGAAGGTGACCAGGTGATTGTTACAGGCTACGACCTGGGAATGAATACCCTGGGAGGATTCGGTGAATTTATCAATGTTCCGGCCGATTGGGTTGTACCCCTACCTGTAGGATTAAGTCTGAAAGAAAGTATGGTAATTGGAACAGCAGGTTTTACCGCGGCACTTGCCATGCATCACTTGCAGCAATGCCTTCAGAAGCCGGGGGACGGCCCTATATTGGTGACCGGGGCGACGGGAGGAGTAGGCAGCCTGGCTATACTATTAGCATCAAAATTAGGGTTCGAAGTTATAGCTTCAAGCGGAAAATCCTATAAGCAGGAATACCTTACAAGTCTTGGAGCTAAAAAGGTAATT
>JBAXXB010000484.1:0-2191 GCA_037128115.1 Bacteroidota bacterium | reverse complement strand
TAACTGCTTAATATCTTGCAGATCAGTATAATCGTACTGGTAAATACCATTTTCTGCAATCATAATCATAACATTACTATAAGGGATCACGTCTAACGCTTTTATATCCGTATATTGTTTTATCATATTCTGGTCGATACGCAAAGGATCAGTGGCATTATAAATCTTTAAACCAGCCTGTCCATCACAAACAAAAAGGGTTTTATTGTCGATACCTAATCCATACGGCTCTGTCATGGTATAGCTTTTCACTAATACAGGACTCAATAAATTCGTTAAATCGATTACTTCCATCACATTCTGCCAGTTACCGCAACGGTTTCCAGCCCGTAATGTAACATATGCGTAATTATCCTGAACCACAACTGGATCGCAGCTTTGAAAATGGTTATATTCCGACTTGTAAACCGGTGATGCCGGGGCCGAAACATCATAAATAAGCATTCCTGTCTGGGTTCCGACAAAAAGGTTAGTACCATCGATGAATACGGTTTCGACCATTCGCGACATTTCAATTTTAGATCCCGCAACCGGATTTGTTGGATCGGTAATATTTATTACCTGCAAATTAGTCTGATTTAAGCCATAGAACTGGTCGCCATTAATAATAAAACGGGCCATTGAACCGCCAATACCAACTGTTTGACTAGGAGTGCCGCTGCTTCCGTTCAACATTACTGCGCCAATTCCTTTATCGTAATAATAGTAAGGCAATGAACCATTGTCCTGAACTTCTTCAGTGATGTCCTGAACCAGCCAGCCCGAAATCACACCCTGCGTCTGGTCGATACCGGAAATGGGGTATGTTTCGTTGGTTTCGGGAATCGTGTACGGAAATATATTTTTAATGCGGGCAACTTCCAGCGGTGAATTGAGGTTTGAAATATCCAGCACAATCAGATCCACATAATTGTCAGCATACAGGTAATTGTCCCTGACAGCCAGGTCCACATTTCCAGGAATGTTTAAAAAGGCAATATTTAATGGAGTTTTCGGGTTTGAATTATCGAACACATGGATTCCTTTGTATTTTTCGTTTACAAACAGATATTTCCCCTGGATGTAAATTTTTCCAGCTGTTTGTATCGCAAACCCTGCTGTTGATTTAACAGGTTTACGCATTTCGTCGTACGTCATATACTGCGGCACATTGGCAGTATATTTCCGGTATACAACCGAACTGTCCTTGCAGGAAATCATACCGATAAGTATGAAAATCATCATCGGGACTGTGAGAAACAAATTTCTTGTTTTCATGTTGTTTAGTTATTGCTAATGATTATTGTAAAATAGTGACGCTAATCCTTATTTCTTAGTGTTAATTAAAAAGGAACCCGAATGTGAAAGTCAAACGGTTAAATTTATCGTAACGGTAGGTTTCGTAAGCCTGGGATGACATCCATGGATAGGAGTTAGTTACAGTTTTAGTCTTCTGATACCTGTAGCCTATATTGAAAACCAGTGCATTACGTCTTGTAAAATTGAACCGCAACCCGGCACCGGTTCCGGCTAATGGGCCGCCGTGATACTCAGTCCAATCATTATCCGCTTTCTGCGAAAGAGGAACCGCATAGCCTCCCAACGCGTATACATACGGCGAGAATGACCCTTTAAGAAAACTGTATTTTACTTCAGCGATAAAAGGAATCTGCTGATGGTCGAACCACTCAATGCCTATGCCTCCACCCACTGACAGCCTGAAGGGGAAACGGTAAGCTGTAATAAATGTGAACCCTCCTGAATTCTGCGATCCTCCATAGAAATTTACACTTGCTGCCATTTCAATCGGCGAAGCTATATTTTCGTGGTCTTTACCTAGTGTTGCCTGGTCCATAAGGATCATTTTAATAACAGAATCAGGAACAACAATGATATTATGCCCGATGATTTCAATTGTGGTTTTAACCCCCTTTACATTTCCAATTACCTTACCTCTTAAAATGCTGCCATTATTCATGTAAACAATATCTTCCTTCGATTGGGCATAGACGTTTCCCGTAAGAACCAGAACACATAATGTAATTAATAAGTATATATTTTTCATTTTCTATATTATAGAATAAGATGCTAGTTTATCTTGGTATAAGTATTAACCAATTCGCCACTGCCAATTTCCAGGTGATTATTTACTATTGATAAGGTACTCTCATAGTTTTGACCGCTAAACAGCAGTCTAGCAGTAGTTTCACTT
>JBAXXB010000483.1:0-2216 GCA_037128115.1 Bacteroidota bacterium | reverse complement strand
CAAGGATTTCTTTGCCCGTGGCGACCTGAAAGATAATTTCATCAACGGGAACCTGGTCTTGGATGTGCTTTTCAATGATCTGGAATCCGCCAAGGCGAAAAAGCAAAGCCTCAGGATAAGCCTGTTCGAATCAGCCAATACTCATAAACAAGTCTTTTCAGAAGTAGTTTCCCTTGCAAATAAACAAGGGAAGGACAGCTTAAGGTTCGAGAAAATAGTCCCCCGGGCGAAAAAATGGACTGCAGAGACGCCTTCAATTTATGTGCTGACCTTGAGCCTGCTTGGCCCTGAAGGGAACTGTATAGAAAGTCTCAGTAGCCATATAGGGTTCAGGACCAGCGAGATAAAAAACGGGCAATTGCTGATTAATGGAGTGGCAGTTAAACTTAAGGGTGTTAATCGTCATGAACACGACCCGGTGAAAGGTCATGTGATTTCCCGCGAACTCATGCTACGGGATGTACAAATGATGAAGCAAAATAACATCAATGCCGTCCGCACCTGTCACTACCCCAATGATGAATACTGGTATGAACTTTGTGATGAATATGGGCTGTATGTGATCGACGAAGCCAATATCGAATCCCACGGCATGGGCTATGACCCCGACCGCACACTGGGCAACAACCCGCTATGGAAAAAGGCACACCTCGACCGCACACTCAGGATGGTGGAACGCGACAAGAATCATCCCTCGGTAATTATCTGGTCATTAGGTAACGAAGCCGGTAACGGGTGCAATTTCTATGCCACTTACGACTGGATAAAGTCGCGTGACCTGAGCCGCCCGGTGCAATACGAACGTGCCGGGCATGAGCGGAATTCGGATATTTTCTGCCCCATGTACGAAAGTGTGCAAAGTTTGTTGGATTACACTTCGAAAAAGCAGGATAAGCCGTTGATACAATGCGAATACGCGCATGCCATGGGGAACAGTACCGGCAACCTGGCGGAATACTGGAATGCTATCGACAACAACGAGCAATTGCAGGGTGGATTCATCTGGGACTGGGTAGACCAGGGGCTTGAAAAAGTCGATTCAACCGGACGAAAATATTGGGCTTTCGGAGGAGATTACGGTCCAAAAGGTGTTCCCAGTGATGGCAATTTTTGCACCAACGGGCTGGTTTTTGCCGACCGCACTCCCCATCCCGCCCTGTCGGAGGTTAAAAAAGTATACCAGTACGTCAAATTCACTTCGGTCAACCTGGAAAAACCATCCTTCCGGCTTACCAATAAATATGCCTTCCAGGATCTCGCTCATACCGTTCTCCGATGGGAAATAATAGAAAACCTGCTCGTTATCAAAACCGGAACATTCACTACCAACAATATTCCTGCCGGCAGTTACCGTGATTACACCATCAGTTGGAAAGGCCGTACTTCGCGAACGGATGATTACTACCTGAACGTTTACCTCGAAACAACCGACAATCGCCCCTTGCTCGGCAAAGGACACATATTGGCGAGTGAACAGTTCACCCTGAGCACCGGGGAACCCAGTAAAGATTCTTCGCCTGCAAATGTCCTGGCCTTTAAATCTTCCGAAACAGAAAAGGAAATCACGGTAAACAGCAGTACGGATAAAGTAACCTTCAGCAAGATCACAGGCACCATTTCTTCCTATATTCATAATGGACAGCAGCTTATGGTGCAGGGTCCCCTGCCTAATTTCAGGAGAGCACCCACAGATAATGATGTAGGCTGCAGGATGTTCGTTAAATGCAAACCCTGGTATGATGCCAGTGAGAAAAGGATTGTAAAATCGATGACCCTGGATACTTCAGACCTGTTTCATCCCAGGGTGAATGTTAGTTTTGTATTACCTGATGTAAAAAGCGAGTTTATAGCTGTATACTCGTTCAATGGAATGGAAATAAAGGTTGAAAACGCTCTTAGAGTTTCCGAAAACCTGCCCTGGATTCCCAGGTTAGGCATCAACATGAAACTGAATGGTTCCCTAGACCATGTTGACTGGTATGGCCGCGGACCTTTCGAAAATTACCCCGACCGAAAAACAGCCGCATATATCGGATTTTACCATTCAACAACCTACGAAATGTACACGCCTTACGTCAGGCCCCAGGAAAACGGCTATCGCACGGATGTGAAATCCCTCATACTGCACAACAACAAGAATGTTGCTTTACGCATCGAAGGATGCCCTACTTTCGGTTTCAGTGCTCTTCCATACACCTATGATGATCTGAAAGGGT
>JBAXXB010000482.1:0-2217 GCA_037128115.1 Bacteroidota bacterium | reverse complement strand
GTTTTTTGAAGAGTTTCGGGTCGTTTGTCTGCTCAGCAAGGTCAATGTTATATAATATTTTCTTAGCAGTTTTAGAGTCAAGTTCTGAAATGAACTTGTCGGCTTCTTCTAAAAATCTGGTTTGAAATTTTTGCATTAATTTTTTTTCACAAAGATAGTCGATGTTTCCAAATATAGCAACTTTAAATTTTCGAAAAATGTCGGATTTCCGTTTTTTTAAGGTGACGCATAACGGCCGACGGTCGAGTAGGCAAGGGAATTTCACCCCTAGCCTCTCACAGAACCGTGCTTGAAAGTCTCCCTTCACACGGCTCTTCTAATTTCAAGGTGTAAATATAAGCTCATCCTTCGTAAAGTTGGCAAATTACTCCTGAAATTAGCTAACCCCTTCGCTCCACTCCCATTACAGGAGTTTCATCACTACTACGAGTTAGTCCGCCATCCTTGCAACCTTTGATACTGTCAGCCTCGTAGGTATTGCCCACTTGTGCCTTTCTCTTAGCATTTTGCAAGGACTTCCTGAGTTCCCTAAAAGAGCCTGAATAAGGTTCATGCCTGCTCAAACCCCCGCTGGCGCGGATTTGTAATCCGTGCCGGTACAAATTATCCCTGCTACCGCGCAAACGCTCTTACCGAAGGTAATCCTTTCGCGTGGTTCTATAAACTCTTAACCTTGCTTCGCAAATAGGAATTACCATGCCTTGTAGTTCGCAAAAGCCAGTATATCAGGCTCTTTCCCTTATCGAAAAATAGAATTATTTACAGTATTTCACTTTAAAAACAGCATTCCGGGTCAACCCACCCAGGGCTTTTCCCTCTGCAAAAACATAAAAACCGTCACAAAATGCATAGCTCCCCCCAGGGATGTAGTTCAACCAGGAATAATCGCCGGGCGTTGCACGCCGCTCATATTCCTATTTATTAGCGGCAGGCGTTATTTTCTCTGAAGCGAAACGAATGGAATTAAGCTATACTCTTACTCCGTCGGGATGTCTTATTGGTTCGAAGTTGTTTCTTAGCCCTGAGCAATTTCTGAGCTTTTATAAATTCGCTGATAGCTATTTCTTCTTCCTTTGTCATAGGATTTTCGCCACCAATAAAATCCACATCTAGTTCTTTTGATTTATTTTTCATTTGGGAAAATATTTATTGATGAGTTTTAATGCTGCGTTAGTATCTATTATCATAACTCGTCCGCCGATATGCACAGCACCTAAAGTTTCAATATAGTGTTGAACTAATTGCGTTTTAGAGAAAAATGATACATTACCTTCATGTCCACGTTGGAATGCAAGTTTACAAGCGAAAGCTACTAAATTACCAGGAACACCAGCATACATTTTGGTTTTCCCCTTGTTAAAAGGCGCACTTTCAAGCAGGTGCATATAAACATGATCAGACTTTACTTCTAGACTTATTAGTCCTTGAACAACTGATTGATTATTCACAATGGTTAGCTTGTAAACATCTCTTTCAGGTTGTTTCAATTCTAGTTTCCAATCAAATTGCCAGCCGTTTTTCTTGATTACTGTCTTGAGGTCGGAAATAGAAATAATTGTGATATCTGTTGCAAAACTGTCACCTGTAACAATATTTTCGATAGAGTTGGTCAGTTTGTCAACCTCAAAATCAAGTCCTATTTTCTCTGGCTTTTTCATTAAACAAAGATACAAAATAAGCACTTATGAAATTATTTTCAGCTCGTAAGGTTCAAGTTGAGTCGGCGGCGGCACGCTTGCCACTTACGTGCCGCAGCTAGCCCTAGGCCGGGAGATTACCCCCGCTGAGGCAAATTTGCAATTTGTGCCGGTACAATTCATTCTTTTCTCATAATACGCCGCTACCGCGCGAACCCCCGTTGGCGCTGGTTTATAACGCTTGTCGGTATAAATCTCTCTGATACCCCCGTTGACCTTCGTTTTCAGCATACCCCATCTGTGTTAATCTGTGTAATCTGTGGACCCCTACTTTGTGAGCTTCAGCGAACAAACAATCTGCGCCAATCTGCATAATATGCGAAATCTGTGTTCCCAATCTTTGTGAGCTTCAGCGAACAACCAAATCCATCCGTGTTAATCCGTGTAATCTGTGGACCCCTACTTTGTGAGCTTCAGCGAACAAACAATCTGTGCCAATCTGCATAATATGCGAAATCTGTGTTCCCAATCTTTGTGAGCTTCAGCGAACAACCAAATCCATCCGTGTTAATCCGTGTAA
>JBAXXB010000481.1:0-2223 GCA_037128115.1 Bacteroidota bacterium | reverse complement strand
GGCCGCAACAGTCACCAACCGGGCTTTGACCCTGGCCGGGCTGGAAGTGAATGGGTTCCGCTGGGGCGAAAAATAGGATACAGTGTTGATGTTTTTCGGCAACCTTTTTCCTCGCTCTGTGCGTCAACTTATTAGGAGATAAAAACTAAAGACCACTGTTGTTTCAGTTAGCGCTTCCTCAATTAGTCGCCCAATAAACCTTGAGGCTTTATGTCTTAAAGCTGTTTCACAAAGTTCCATGGAGAAGGCGCAAAGTTCACAAAGGAAGGCTCGCGTTTAATCTTTCGGGTGGGGACAAGGTCTCTTCCTGTCGCCTCTTATTTCCTTGTTTCCCTGATCCCCAACCCCTAAATCCTAACCCCTCCTTCCTGCTACCATTCCACGGCCTTCCTCCTTACCGGCATGGTCATGCAGCGGCAGCCGCCTCCGCCCCGAGAAAGCTCTGATCCATCTATAGTTACAACGTATTTGGGGTATTTGCTGATGTCCACTTTATCGTGCACCACATCGCTGGCTTTTATAACCGCATATCCATGGTTATTCATTTCTTCGATGGTGTTCACATTGCGGCCGTAGCCTATCACTTTGCCGGGGGCTATAGCAAAGAAATTGGCCCCGCTGTGCCACTGCTCGCGTTCCTGTATCATGCTGTCGCGACGCCCGCCGCAGAAAAGGGTCTCCATTTCCATTCCCAGTTCTTTCAGAATAGCTGGAATATTATCCACTTCGCGGATGGATCGTACCTTCCCGTTGTCAATATTGATATGGATAGTAAGGTAGCGGGTAGGGTGGAGGATAAGCGGTTCGTAAACCATGCACTGGTTGCGGTCGAGGAAGGTAAATACCATGTCCAGGTGGATAAACGATTCGGGTGTATAGGGTAATTCCTGTATAATGATATGGCGCTGTACCTTTTTCTTTTTATAGTATTCGATAATAAAATCTATGCCTTGTGAGGTGGTTCGGGCGCCGGTTCCTATCATCAGTATATCTTCGCGGGCCACCAGGAAGTCGCCGCCTTCGAAACTGATTTCCTTGCAGAAATGCCTGCTTTGTTCGGGCTGTATGGTTTTAACCCCAAAAGTAGGGTGGTTGCGGAAGATGGCATCCATGATGATGGATTCGCGGTCGCGTATACGGCTGGCCATACGGCTTATCAGCACCCGGTCGAGCAAGGCCACCGAGGCATCGCGTGTAAAGAAAAAATTATGCAGGGGCTCAATGGAATACCGGTCTTTCGACAGGTAGCGGGTGAGGTTATCCTTGCGCATCTCCACGCCTTCTATCAGCAGGGTCGAAAGCTTTTCGGGCCTGATGTCCATCAGTTCGGCGACAGTATATTCGTTCAGCCGTTCTTTTGTAGCTATGGCATGCAGGAGTTCGGCGCGGTGTTCGGTATTTTGCACTACCACCGACAGCAGGTCTTTTACCTGGAAAGTGCGGGTGACTTTCGAGAGGAAGCCTTTAAACTGGTTAAATTCCTTAAGGGCTACCGAGAGGTTCAGTATATCGCTGTATAAAGCTTTGTGGGAACTGTCGGGGGTCATATTCTCAACCTCCGGGCCGGGGGTGTGAATGATAACACCTTCTAATTCACCTATTTCGGAGCGTATGTCGACTTTAAAAGGTTTTTCCTGTGCTTGCATAGGGAGTTTATTAAATACTTTTTTTTGCTTAAGGCTGCATGTTATTGGCTGGAGTGTGGGTTTCCTGTTGCTTAATCTGAACCTGATAGAAAATCGATATTCCGCCTGAGGCCGGCAAATTTAGCTCTTTTTACGGCTGATTTTCGAAAAAGGCTGGCATACTGTTCATTATCCATCATTTCCCAGTCTTGTTTACCGAGTTTCATCAGGCCGGGCAAGGGGTCGAAGGCGGGTTCGTTATGGGGAAGGGAGAAGCGGTTCCATGGGCAAACCTGCTGGCAGATATCACAGCCGAAAATCCATTTTTCAAAAGTACCTTTATACTGTTCAGGGATTTCACCTTTATTTTCAATGGTTAAATAGGAAATACACCTGTTGGCATCAACTACCCTAAGATCGGTAATGGCACCGGTAGGGCAGGCATCCATGCATCGTCTGCAATCGCCGCAGTAATCACCGCCCATGGGCTGATCGTATTCAAGTTCTGCATCGGTAATCAGTTCGCTGATAAAGAAATACGAGCCGTTGCGCCTGCTGATCAGCATGCTGTTTTTGCCTATCCATCCCAGTCCTGCCC
>JBAXXB010000480.1:0-2224 GCA_037128115.1 Bacteroidota bacterium | reverse complement strand
GATTTGGCGATGCAGGTGATAAATAGACTGTGACTGTTACTGAAGCTACGCAGACACATGCGCTGGCATTAGTATAAGTATAGGTTATAACCGACTGTCCTACCGATACACCTGTAACCACGCCTGTCGATGGATCTACCGTAGCAACACTCGTCACAGTGCTGCTCCAGGTTCCTCCTGCAACTGAACTTCCAAGGGTGGTGGTCGACCCGGTACACACTCCAAGCGACCCGGTTATAGCGATCGCTGTGGTAGTAAAATTAACATCATTCCCATAACTGGTGCCGTTGCTGTTGGTGGCATAAGCACGTACATGATAAGTGGTGCCGGTATTTAAGCCTGTTATATTGCTGACAAAAATTCCAGCACCTGAACTGTCTGAAGTATGCGGATCCGAATAAACCGGATTCGCCAATATACTCCAGCAAACGCCTCTTTCGGTAACCGATGTGCCACCTTCATCGGTTACATTTCCCCCTGAAGTAGCTGTACATTCATTGTTTGCCGTGGCAATGGAGGTAGTTACTGTCGGTGGTTGAATGCTGGGCAGGATATTTAATCCGAAGTCAGCACAATTTCCATATTCATAATAACTGCAAGGATTCGGTGGATAACCATCATAGCTGGTCAAAGCTCTGAGAGTGGTTGCCCCGGTTAGAGCAGAAGCTGGAACCGTAAAAGATGCAGTAAAGGTCGAATAAGTATTGTTACAGTAAACACTCGCCACTAACTCACTGCCTGCGTCAAAAACATCGTTGTGGTTATAATCGATCCAGAACCTCACATATTCATAGCTATATCCTACCCTTACCGAAATGGTATAGGAGCTACTCTTATTAATGTCGGTTGATACAGGAAAATTATGGTAATAATTTGGCGTTCCGGAGCACGAGATTGATTGGGCAATGGTATTCAACGCAAAATAAGTCAAACCCATATTATAGGTATTACATCCGGTACCGAAGCTTGGAACACAATATTGAGTGTTTAAAGTGGTGAATGTCATATCCTCGCCATAAGAAGTACCAACCGAATTGGTACTGCCTACCCTGTAATGGTAAGTTGTATTTACAGAGAGCCCTGTTAACATAGCTGATACTGATTGTTCATAAAATCCGTTAACATGCAGGGGGCTGCCATTAACGGTTGTACCGTAGGTATCATCCAGACCATATTCGAAGAAAACAACAGAATTTAAATTATTCGCATTCACACCTCCCTGCAAGGTCACGGTAGTACCGGCAAGACTAGTTACGGCGTAGGTTGTAACTGTTGGTGAAATTGAATCTGTGATAAAGGACAGGGTATCCCCTGAAACAAAGCCTCCATTGCCAAAGCCTGTAGCCTTAAAATAGTAAATAGTATGTGGGCTTAGTCCGGTTAACGAAGCACTTACATCGGTGGTCATGGTTCCGGTTACTGTTCCAGGATCACCTGTAATGGTATTGCCAAAACTGTTATTTGTCCCGTAATGGAATTCAACGTTGGTCACATTATCATTGGCATTTACCGTACCATTTAATACAGCATCAAAAGGTGTTACCCCGTTAGCTGCCAGGGTGGTAACTGTTGGAGGAGTTAAAGCATCGGTAATATTTACTGTAAAATCGGAACAATTGCCATAATATTCGCTGACAGAACATGGATTAGTCGGATAATTATAACCAGGCCAGTAATAATTCGACATTGCCCTGAGCCTGACGGTCCCGTTTGCAGCGGAAGCAGGAACGATGAAAGGAATGGTGTAGGTTTGTCCGGTATTGTAACAATAAGCATGACCCACAATTTCATTTCCTTCTTCAAAAAAATTGTTATGATTGTAATCAGCCCAAACCGTTACATAGGTATCCCAATAACCTGCCTGAATCGAAATGCTGTAATATCCATTCTTTGCAAGGTCAGTTGTAGTGGAAGAGGTAAAATCATGGTAATAACTAGGCGTTCCTTCGCAAAGTATAGCCTGGGAAATCGTATTCAGATTGAATTGAGACAGACCCATAGAATATTCACTGCAGCCACTCGAGTAAACAGGAATACAATATGGAGTGGCTAAAGTTGTAAATGTCATATCAGCCCCGTAGGATGTAACCGCCCAATTGGTACTGACAACCCGGTAATGATAGGTAGTATTCAATGCCAGCCCAGTAAGCGTAAATGAAACAGGCTGAGGAGTATAGCCTGTTAATGGCGAAGGAATCCCACTTACTGTAGTACCGTATGCGTC
>JBAXXB010000479.1:0-2224 GCA_037128115.1 Bacteroidota bacterium | reverse complement strand
CCGGAATTGAGTTCTTCCAGAAGGTCGGTGAAAACTATTACGCTTTCGCCAGCGGAAACGCAATGAAGGTGGTTGACGCTTATTAAGATCTGAGTGGAGATGGAAACCAGGATCATCAGAGTGGCTCAGGGGAAAAACAGTACCCTGAGCCATCTTTATATCAACGGATTGTTTGCCTCTTACCTGTTGGAAGACAGCATCAGGGCAATCAAGATACCAGGGCAAACCTGCATCCCCACCGGAGAATTCCGGCTTATCCTGAACAAAACATCAGGCATGCATGCCAAGTACTTATCCGAATATCCTAAAATGCACAAAGGCATGGTAGAGATTGACGGCCTGCCGAACTTCGACTTGGTGTTTTTCCACAAAGGCAACACACATCTCGATACAAGAGGCTGTCCACTGATCGCTCATTACTGGATGCAAATCTGTACCGATTACAAAGTGCTGATGTCAGACTTTGCCTATCAGCAGGTCTATCCGAAATTGGTTGAGCAAATTCTCCTGGGCAACGACCGGATCGTGATCGAAAACAAAATTGTCAAACCTTAATCCCTCGGACCTATGGAACAGATTTCAGCCATACAGCTCATTTTTGGCTCAATTACCAGCATTCTTCTGAGTGTGGTGGCATATTTCATAAAGCTGTTGCACAGCGACTTCCGCAAGATGGAAATGGACCTTACAGAAGTGAAAACCATGACCATGCTGATCAAAACTGAATTCAAGAGCCGTTACGACTTGCTTTGCCAGCGGGTCGAATACCTTGAAAAAAGAGTAGAAATTATTGAACACATAACCTTTAAAGAACATTCTCATGAAAGCAAATGAAATGAATCTCATTGAGCGGATCCAATCCCCTACTCCGAAGTTCTTCAGGAAACTCCGGAACATTGGCTTGATCCTGGGTGCTACATCGGCAGCTATTCTGGCAGCTCCTGTTGCATTACCTGTTGCCGTGGTCACAGTAGCCGGGTACCTGGCAGTGGCTTGTGGAGTTATCTCAGCAGTCAGCCAGACGGCTGTCGATGAAAATCCTGGCCCAGAACCGGGCAAATAGTCATCGGCTAATTTAGATTGAGCAGTCCAGGAAACCCCGGACTGCTTTTTTTGTGCCTGTTTGACACTGTTTTGTTACAAAGGTGCAATCATATAGCCTTTATGTATGGCTTATATAGGGCTTATGTATGAAACAAGGATCTGTTGACTATGGCAACAAGTTACGTATGAATGATGCTTCCTCTGTCATTCGCGTAGCAAAAACTCCATAGTTTGAAAAATGAAGATGTTTGAAAACAGTTTTATCGTTTTTGTGAAATAGAATGCCTAATGGACCATCGGATTCTTTAGGTTGTTTTGCAATCCAGGGGAATGCTCCGGTGGCTATCATCAAGCGGTGTACATTAGCAGAAATGAAAATGTATTTTGCCTGGCCGTCAAGAATTGCAGAGTTAAGCATTTTTAAGTGTGTCAAGTTAAGGTCAGTTATATCAAGTTTGTTTCGGCCTACTGTCGGAACATGAAGTAATTCAACAAACGAGACCAGGTCAGCATGTTGTGGGCGAAATCCAATATTGGCAAAAGTGCGATGATAGCGCTTTCCAGCTCCATTATATCCAGGTAATAAAAAAGGATGATGCACTCCATTTTTCTGCCAAAAAGCAACGCCGTCGCTGTGATATTCAAGAATCTTTGAGAAAATTGGCTCTGTCGCGATCTGCTCCTGGTAGTTAGCATCCAGGCCGATGAATAAAAATGCAGCTTTATCAGGTGCAACTCCCTGGTATGGTTTTTTTGAGAAAATTTCGTTTAATTGAAAACTTGGATGAGGAATATACATATTAAGAAATTAGAGAAAGTTTCAATCCGGATGAAATAAGGTATTTTGACTGTAAGCAAAAATATGAAGAAAAACAGATGTGTCTACAAAATTAAAATGCCCGGGATTACCAGGCATTTTAATTTTTGACGGTTGGATTTTACCAGGCCATCGGGTTGCCGATTCCATTGTAAACGGCCTCATCAGCTGCAGCCGAGAGGAATTGCCGATACTCGGATTCACCGCAGGAAATGCAGTAAATTTTGCCATCAGAAGGCCAGTAGTATGCGGATGTGCCTTTTTTAAGCTTGGTGTTACACTCGGCACAATTTGCCTGGTACCTGATTGTAATGGGACGGGGATCATTAAAATACTTTTTCATGGGATTGGGGTTTTAGGGGG
>JBAXXB010000478.1:0-2232 GCA_037128115.1 Bacteroidota bacterium | reverse complement strand
GGACCTTTCACTTCTATCCCATAATTAGCCAGCACAGCCATATCGAACTTCATATTCTGACCCGTTTTGCCTATAGCCGAATTGCTGAATACGGGAATAAACCTGGCAACCAACGCATTGGCTTTCTGCCGGTCTTCCGGTACGGGAACATACCAGGCTTTGCCCGGCACGGTGGCAAACGACATACCTACCAGTTCGGCAATTATGGTGTCGAGCCCCGTGGTTTCGGTATCGAAGCAAAACATTTCTGCCTTTTCCAACTCTCTTAGAAGTTCAGATAGGCTGTTTTCATCATCGGCTGCACGGTAATCGTGGGCTGTATTACTAATGTTTTTTAAGGCGCTTTCAATCTGTTCAAACGGCACTTCGGCCATGCTGAAAAGATCGCCCTGGCCGGGTGATGAAACCGTTTTGGATGAAGCGGGTTTCGTGGTGGCTGATGTTTGTATCCCGCCGGGGTTCAAGGATAAATCGGTGAAAACGCGCTGCGCGAAGGCCCGGAATTCCAGTTCGTCAAGCAGTGTCTTGAGGCGCTCCACATCCGGGGGGTCGAGGTGCAGGTGTGTTTCGTTGAATTCGATAGGCACATCGAGTATAATGGTAGCCAGCTGCTTCGAAATGATGGCTGATTCGCGGCCATTCTCCACCTTATTCCGCAGAGTCTCGTTTTTAATGTATTTTGCGTTTTCAAGCAGGTTTTCGACCGAGCCATATTCCTCCAGCAGTTTACGGGCTGTAACTTCGCCCACACCTGGAATGCCTGGGATGTTATCCGATGCATCCCCCATCAGACCCAGGAAATCAATTACCTGCAATGGATTGCTGATCCCGAATTTCTCACATACTTCGGGGACACCCATGATCACAGGTTTCTCCCCTCCTTTTGAAGGTTTGTACATGAAAATATTCTCACTCACCAGCTGCCCGAAATCCTTATCCGGTGTGACCATATAAACCAGGTACCCGGCTTTTTCAGCCTCCTTGGCCAGGGTTCCAATTACATCATCAGCCTCGTATCCCTCAACATACAGCGTCGGAATATTAAAAGCACGTATTAGTTCCTTGATATAAGGAATGGAAGCAGCTAGGTCTTCTGGCATGGCCTGCCGGTTGGCTTTATACTGAACAAAGTTTTCATGGCGTGCCGTAGGGGCTTGCGTATCGAAGGCTACGCCTATATGCGAAGGCTTTTCATTTTTTAGCAGCTCATATAAGGTATTGGCAAACCCCATGATAGCAGAGGTATTCAGCCCTTTGGAGTTGTAACGGGGGGTGCGCTGCATGGCAAAAAAGGCACGGTATATTAACGCCATGCCATCTAACAGGAATAGTTTTTCCACAGTGGTTGTTTTGAAAATGTAAAGATAGCAAGAAGACTGAAATCAGGCAGGAATATTCCGGGTTGCGTTAAAAGATGCCTGAAGGACAAATATCAAAATGTCCTTATCGCACGGACGACGTAATGGTTATCCTGGTTGGACGGAGCCTGGGATCCCCCGTAAAACATCTGCGTCCAGGCACCGGAGTCACTGAACTCGGTCGAACTCCAGTATGAATTATTCGCAAACCCTCCGACAAGCGTTTTTTGCAGGCAGCGTAATTTTAACTCCGTTTTCGATTGTAGGTAAAATCCTCCTTAGTGGCCCCCTTATCAGCTGCTCTTAAATACTGACTATCACTCTTCCCGCGCTTATTTACATGGCCTTGGGAATGATAATGAATACAGGCCCGCGGGAAATCCGGATGACAGGGTATAAGCCTTTTGTTTACTTGCGGATTAATAGTTTCTGATTCCAGTTTATATCCTTCGAGCGGATCTCAAGCCAGTAAACCCCGTTACTTAAATCCCCGATATGGATATTCTGCTGGTTTTGCCATATTCTTTCCATGTGCACCGATTCTCCTATTCCGTTATAAATATTCAGAATAGCTTCAACATTGGGAACTTTGGCAGATTTCAATGTAATCATATCGGAAGCGGGGTTAGGATAAAGTCTAAAAGTGCCGTCTCCGGCTTCCGCCTGCCCTATAGAAGTGATCAGGTGATCAAAACTCAGGTTATCAACATACAATACTGAATTCCCGTGTGGCATGCGATACTGATCGTTGGCAAAATAGGCACCGAGGGTGATTTTCCCGCTGTCGGCACTCACATAGGAAGGAATAGCCACGTTAAATGAAGTCCAGTCGGAAACTGTCAGTGTATGCGATACCCGGGTGCTGTCGAGAGCT
>JBAXXB010000477.1:0-2241 GCA_037128115.1 Bacteroidota bacterium | reverse complement strand
TGGCCAAGAATCCTGATTTCGGTGCCGTCATTACCTATTACCTGAAAGAAGCGCCCAAGACTATAAAAGATATGCGCCAGGAAAGGGAAACCAAACTATTCGAAAAAGGAGAACGCATTCCACAGCCAACGGATAAGGAACTGCGTGCCGAGCGCGAGGAAGTGCCTGCATACCTGACATTTACCATAACCGACGAAGCCGGCAACGAAATATGCCGCATCAATAAGGCTCCTTCCTCCGGCATCAACCGCATCAACTGGGACCTGCGTTACCGCGATGTTTCGCCTGTCGACGGGAAGGATAAATATGACCCCTTTGCAGCTTCCAACAGCGGGATACCTGTAATGCCCGGCAAATACAAAGTGAGCCTTTCGCTTACGGTGCGCGACACGGTTAAACAACTGGCCGGTCCTGTTGAGTTTAATGCCGTCACCCTGAACAATGCCACCTTGCCGGCTGCCGACAGGGCTGCCGTGGCTGCTTTCCAGAAAAAGGTAGCCGAGCTCACCCGCGTCATGCAGGGAACCTCGCAATACGAGCAGGAACTGCTTCAACACTCGTATGCCCTACAGGCAGCTTTAAATGCTGTGCCGGGAGCCAATATCGCCTTGCGCGAACGCATCGCCGCGGTGTCGCATCAGCTGGAAGATATCAGGCTGAAGTTCTATAATATAAGCAACAGGCCCAGCGATGAGGAAAATCCACCTGCACCTGTCACCTTGTATAACCGCCTGAATAAGATGGCCTATGCACATTGGGGATCCACCGGAACCCCAACCCAGATGCAGCAGGATGCTTATGCCATTCTGATGGCAGAATTCCCGCCTATTTACGATCAGATCAAACGCATTGGCGAAACCGACCTGAAAGAACTCGAAAAAGAAGTCGAAAAACTGGGAGCACCTGCTACGCCGGGAAGATTGCCGGAGTGGAAAAAGTAGACAAGAATTAATAAGTTTAGGAAAGATAAGGAGATAAATGGGTCAGGAGACCCGGGGAGAAGGCGGAATGGCGAGATAGCCATTAGGAGTTGAAAATTACAAAAAGAAAAGACCGATTAGAGTGAAAAAATCCCTGCTGCCGGAAGGTGGCGGGGATTTTCTATTTGGGAAATTCCTGGTCAAGGAAATGCTGAATGAATATGAGCATTCGCCATAGAGATGAAGAGCCTGGAGATTTTAAGAATGGGAAAGTTTGTCGACGCAATAGGTCAGCCCTGAAAGGGCGCAATAATTCAGGAACCGAAGTGCTATCCGATATAGTAAGATGAAACACAATCCGCCACTATTTCCAGCTGTTGATCGCTAAGATCATAATAAAACGGCAGCCGTAGCAGGCAGGCGGCATAACGTTCGGATTCAGGGAGAGGCAAGCCATCGTATTTTTTCGAATAATACGGGCTCAGGTGTAACGGCAAGTAATGAAAAACTGCCTGAATCCCATGACTGGCCAGGTGCAGAATTAATTGGTCGCGTTGCGCAGGCTTGCGGGTAACCAGGTAAAACAAGTGCCCGTTATGGGATGCATATTCAGGAATAACCGGAAGCTGAAGATCGCCGGAGCGCTGCAACGGTGCAAGCAATTCCATATAGCGGTTAAAGATATGTTTCCTTTTTTGCTGAATATCATCCAGCCTGTCGAGTTGCCCTGTTAAGTAAGCGGCAGCCAGGTCCGAAGGCAGAAAGGAGGAGCCTATATCCACCCAGCCGTATTTATCCACTTCACCCCGGTAAAAAGCCGCCCTGTTGGTGCCTTTTTCCCAGATGATCTCGGCGCGCTCAGCATAATTCATGTCGTTCACCACCAGCATTCCACCTTCGCCGCAAGTGATATTCTTGGTTTCGTGGAACGAAAAGGCGGCAAGATGGCCTATGCTTCCCAACGGTCGATCTTTATAGTATGAATCGATTGAATGGGCGGCATCTTCAATAACCAGCAGATTATATCTTTTCGCCAGTTCCATTACTCCGTCCATGTCGCACGCAATACCCGCATAGTGCACCACCACCATGGCCCTGGTACGGGGGGTAACCAGGTTTTCCAGTTTCGACACATCGATATTCGGATTATCCGGAAGGCTGTCAGCAAAAACAATTTTGGCACCCCGAAGCACAAACGCATTGGCTGTCGACACGAAAGTAAACGAAGGCATGATCACTTCATCGCCGGGTGAAATACCCGTAAGCAGTCCTGTCATTTCGAGGGCATCGGTGCAGGAACTGGCGAGCAGCACTTTACCAA
>JBAXXB010000476.1:0-2254 GCA_037128115.1 Bacteroidota bacterium | reverse complement strand
ATCACTTATAAATCTATAAATGAAAATTTATACTTTTGTCGTTTGATAGTGATAAGGAAACTTGTCTTTGCTGACCGGAATTAATAACAAGAATATGCCAGAAAAATTCAGAGTAAAAGAGTTTGACAAAGCGGTCAGGAATAAATTCAATGTATACAACAGCCTGTTCCTCAACCTCCCCTTCCAGGGAATCAGTAATGTAGGTATGCTGATCCCCTTGATGCACCATGTATGTGAACAAGGGCTGGAAGCCGGGAAAGATCCAGGGGAAATCCTGGATACCTTTTTCAGCATGCACACATCCATTGAAACAGAAAGCAAAAAAATCAATTTCATGTTCAGGGTGATACAGTATGTTGAGCGCCAGGTTGTTCTCTTCGACAGTGTTGAAGATGCCGCTTTTAATGATATAGAAAAACCTGGAACCGATTTATCGCTCAAGGATTTCATCCATATGACCGACGGCAAAAAAAATGCCGAAATCATATCGGAGAAATTATCAAACTTTGCCACTCGCCTGGTATTTACGGCCCACCCTACCCAGTTTTACCCGCCAGCGGTGCTGGATATTATCAGCAAATTAAGATCGCTCATCAGCAATAACGACATCAATGGTATTGACATCACCTTACAGCAACTGGGTTTAACTTCCCTGATCAACACGCATAAACCCACGCCTTTGGATGAGGCAAAAAACATTATTTATTTCCTGAGGAATATTTACTATAAAGCGGTAGGCGATTTGTATTGCCATATTAAAAAGGACATTCAGAACAGTAGCTTCGACAACACTGGAATTCTCAAACTTGGATTCTGGCCGGGGGGCGACAGGGATGGCAATCCTTTCGTAACCTCCCTGGTAACTATGAATGTAGCCGATGAATTACGCATGTCGCTCATGAAATGTTATTACGATGATATTAAAAACCTGGAGCAAAAGCTGAGTTTCCGTGAAGTCGAAGATGTTATTGCCAGGCTCAGGGCGGACCTGTACCCAACCATGTTCGATGCTTCAAAAACAATTTCGTACGATGACATTATTAATCCGTTATACCGTATCAGAGCCTCTTTGGTTGCCAAATACAACAGCCTTTACCTGGAAGATCTGGACCAGGTTATAGATAAAGTCAGGATTTTCAGGACTCATTTCGCAGCCCTTGATATCAGGCAGGATCACTTCACACATTTGAAAACGGCAGAAGCAATACTCCTTAAAGCAAAGCTGATAAACAAGAGTCTGGATGAGTTAACGAAGGATGAACTGGTTTCCATTCTCCTTCATACTGAAATAGTTGCCCATGCGGACCAATTTGCTGATGAACTGATTAAGGATACTATACTCACCATCACCCAACTGAAGCAGGTACAGGCAAAAAACGGGGAAGACGGCTGCAACCGGTATATCATCAGCAACTCCGAAGATATTTTGTCAGTCTTATGTGTATATGCCCTTTTCAGGTGGTGCGGATGGGAAAGGGAAAGAATAACATTCGATATCATTCCTCTTTTCGAATCCATGGAAGGCATGAGCAACTCCGCTTCCATCATGCAGGCCCTTTTTGAAATCCCTGAGTATCGCACCCACATACTTCATAGGCAGGATAAGCAAACCATTATGCTGGGTTTTTCCGACGGCACCAAGGACGGCGGGTATCTGAAGGCAAACTGGTCCATTTTTAAGACCAAGGAGGATTTGTCGGCCATTTGCGATCAGCATGGCATTAAAGCGATATTCTTCGATGGACGGGGTGGCCCCCCGGCGAGAGGTGGCGGTAAAACCCACCGGTTTTATGCGGCTCAAAGCCAAAAGATAGCCAACCACGAAATCCAGCTTACCATACAGGGGCAGACTATTACGAGTACATACGGGACGAAAGAACAGTTTATACACAATTGCGAACAGTTGCTCACCGCAGGCCTGTCGAATGCTTTTTTTGCAAAGGAAAATGCTATCTCGTCCACATCGAGACAGGCCATTGAGGAGTTGGCTGGTATAAGTTTTGAAAAATACAGCGCGCTAAAAAACCACCCTATGTTCCTCCCTTACCTGGAGAACAAGAGTACTTTAAGGTATTATACAAAAGCCAATATCGGCAGCAGGCCGGCTAAGAGGGGCGATCAGAAGAAACTGGAGCTCAAAGACCTGAGGGCCATCCCATTCGTAGGTTCCTGGAGTCAGCTGAAACAGAATATCCCGGGCTTTTTCGGCATAGGGACAGCCATACAGGCATTACAACGTGAAGGCCGATCCGAT
>JBAXXB010000475.1:0-2277 GCA_037128115.1 Bacteroidota bacterium | reverse complement strand
TAAATAAAATTTGTATGCTTCAGGTTGTTGATTTTGTCAAGACATGTCACAACCCAGGGTTCACTACCTGTTATCCAAATATCATTCATAAGGGTAAGGCATAGAAAAAAGCCACCCTTACAATGACTATAGAATCATCGGCAGTACCGGGAACACATGCAGCAAAACAAGTTCCGGGTAAGGATTTTCTATCTCAATTCAAATTAACTGATAACAACTAAATTTAATATACAATGGCACCAGAAGGAACAAAAGATAATCCATGGAAGCTAAAAACACCACCCTTGTCCTCAGAATTTGAAATGTATAAGGACGAAAAGGACGGCAGGGAAGTACTCGTATGTGTAGTAGGAAAGACAACACTATTTTATGACTACCGCTGCCTGACCGACCTTACTGATATGTTAAAAAAGCATGGGGACTGGATGGAACTTGGCAGCGCTGATGAACAAAAACCTGCAAAAGCAGGGACAGTTGAAGCCTGGGGCCGTTCAGATAAAAATCCTGTCGGGGGTTGGTATGGAATAAAAAAAGGGCTGCGTGGGCGATTTGGTATGTATGTACCACCTTTGATGGAAGTCTTGGGACTTGCAGAAGTTACACACGATGCAAAAGGCAATAAAATGAAAGCCAGGTAGAAAGGCAGAAAAGGAGTCCGGGCAGGTAATAAAGCAAATAAAATGGCGGGCGAAACCGGTTGAGTTATTCGTATATACTAAAGCTCAAAGCCTTCATCAGGAAATTTACCCAGGATAATATCCTTATTATACACCCCATAGGATCATTGATTCTAAATATCAAGTGGAAGACTATCAATATCTATCTGATATTTAAACGATTATGTATTGTTGAGAAGGCCCTGACATCAGAAACAGGAAAATGATGAATTCCTATTTTCACTCGCCGATTCCCGCCTTCTTTTGTTTCAAACAATGTATTAATTGACTAAATCCATTATTTTCGGGAACAATTAGAGTAATTTCGTCCCTTATCCGTCTACCATTATATATGGTAGATATAATTACACTCTCGCCCATGGTAAAGCAGCAACGTATACTGGATGCTGTCCAGAATTACGGGAAGCGTTTGTTCAGTTTTATTCGCAGCCGCGTTAAGAGTGACGAAGATGCCGAAGATATTCTGCAGGATGTCTGGTTCCAGCTTAGCTCACTTGTCGACGTTGAGCCCATCGAACAGCTAAGTTCATGGTTATACAGGGTAAGCCGTAACCGTATTGTGGATAAACAACGCAAATTAAAGCCACAATCGTTGGAGGACCTTGCTTATGAAGGTGAAGAAGGGGAAATGATGTATCCTGAAGCACTACTGGCTGATGACCTGAATCCTGAAATTGAACTTGAACGTGCATACCTCAGGGAAGAGTTTTTCGAAGCATTGAACGAGCTGCCGCCAAAACAAAGGGATGTGTTTGTGTGGAATGAGCTGGAGGATATGACTTTACAGGAGATTGCTGATAAAACCGGTGAAAGTATTAAAACTATCATATCACGAAAACGCTACGCAGTTGCAAATCTGCGGGAGTGGTTTGAAAATTTATATACTGAATACTAACAATTTAAAACGTAGAAATCATGATGTGTTGCAGTGAAAACAGGGGGAAAAATTTCTGGATCAAGAGAGCCATATTTATCCCCATAGCCATAGCCGCCGGAGTATTTATCTTCGGAAGCGCAGTAATGTTACTTTGGAACGGCCTGCTGCCGGTTATTTTTGGAATCCATACTATAACTTTCTGGCAGGCCATCGGCATACTGGTATTATCGAAAATTCTCTTTGGAGGATTCGGGCACGGACGGGGTCACGGTCATTCGGGCCACGACTTTAAAGGCCACCATATGCACCTTAATCCTGAAGAAAGGGAAAAAATGAGAGCAGAATGGAAAAACAGGTGTAGTACCCAGCCGAAAGCTGAATAATTTTCAACTTTTTCCAAATACAGAAATAGTGCATTGCCAATGGCAGGGCGCTATTTCTGTTTTCAGGATGAAGATGACTTAGTGGATATTGTACCAGAATGTTATGATTGCGGGAAATTTACATGGATCTCAGTACTTTTTCGACACTGGCGATCATCTCATCCGTTATATCGAGGTGGGTAACGAAACGAACCTCCATGGGTGCCAGTGCCATGGCATGAATATCGTTATCGCGAAGAGCCTGCAGGAAACGTTCGGCAGGCATTTCGGGTTTTAGCTTGAAAAAGACCAGGTTAGTCTGAACCGGGACCACTTCCTCTACGAAGGGAAGTAAAAGTAG
>JBAXXB010000474.1:0-2287 GCA_037128115.1 Bacteroidota bacterium | reverse complement strand
TACAGTAGTACAAGCGGACAGGCAATTAGGACCACCCCGGGAACTAATGGACCGTTTAAACATAGTACAGGAATAAACAGGGCTAATGCAATCCAGGCAGCAATGCCGGGCTTGTTGTGATGCGAGTAATAAATACGCCTGAAAAAAGGCAGGAAGAAAAGTAGCAACAAGCCTAACGGTAGTGCATAGAAAAAGCTATAGATTACAGATGGGTCGATAATACCCATGTACCGGTTGTAACCTGAAGTCTGGAAAAGGAAGGTCATTAATGCAGCGGCAAGTAAAAAATCCGGTTTTAGGATATTGCCTGTTCCTGAAACGAAAACTGCCAGCAGGTATAGTACCAGTAACTGTATGATAATCTTGGCCAGAGCGACCGACAGGTATATGCTATCAATAGGGCTTACAAACTTTTGCAGTAAAAGCGGCATGTGCAGGAAGTACTGCGAAGCTGACCAGTGCGCAAAGTATCGGTTCGGGTTGGCATAGGTTTCATTTCGTATCAGCACATCCAGTCCAAGCGGATCATGCAATACATGGTAGTAGCCTTTAACCTGGTCAGGTATAACAATTTCGGCTACATCGCCATACAGAGGCATATGGTAATGCTGGTAGAACGAAAACGCCAGGTCTGACAAGAGAAAAACCAATAGAATTAAGTATGTTTTTTTTGTCATCCTGTATTATTTCTTAAACATGTTCGGCGAATGCGTCCTTTATATTCCTGATTACATTAATTTGCTCTTAGTTCGGGTCTGGTATGTTCAATGCTAATAGGATAATTTGCCGTTGAAATAGAATTTTTGTGCTTTAGACCCTAAGTGATTCAGCGCGGATTGGCTGTTTGTGTGTCTCCGACAAAGGCGCTACATCTGATCCAGCATTGTACGCAGTATAAATTCAGCCGCGGTCCCGTTACCAAAAATTTCGGGAAATTCCAGGCTGTCATGTTCCATGAAATACTGAACCGATTCGATAATCTTAGCTTCGTTGGCGTCGGCTATGATGCCTGCCCCGTTTTCGATAATTTCGACCCATTCGGTTTCGGGGCGCGCCACAACCAAGGGTTTTTTAAAGAAATAGGCTTCTTTCTGAACGCCTCCCGAATCGGTAAGTACCAGGAATGAGTTTTTCTCGAGCAGTATCATCTCCAGGTAAGAAACCGGTGGGATAAGGTGTATGCTTTTACTGGCCGACAACCGCTTAAAGAGTTCTTTGGGTAGCTTGCTTTCGATGATTTTGGATGTGCGCGGGTGCATAGGGATGACTACTTCCAGGTGCATATTCTCTGCTATATAACACATGGCGCTGATGATCTGCTGCAGCCGTTCGGGTGAATCGGTATTATTGTCGCGGTGAATGGTACAAAGCACAAATTCATTCTCTCTCAGTTCGAGGGATTGCATGATGCCGGTCTTTTGCCCTGCAATCCCGGCAAAGTACACCAGGTTGTCGAACATAATATCGCCGCAATGGAATACCCCAGGATGATCGGCTGTATATGGAGGAAGCGTGCCACATTTAAAACCTTCCTTCTCCAGGTTCCTGATGCCGGTTATAGTCGGGACAAACAACAGGGTAGAGGCGTGGTCGCACATCAGTTTTATCGCCAAATAATAATACACCTTGACCTCTTTCTGACATAACAGGATTTATTCTTGCTTGATATAAAACATCTCTGTCAGTTTTTGAATGAGGATTAAATGCCAATTTAGTAACATTTTTAACTTGTCCACGGTTATATCCAGCTGGACTCCACCATGGGTCATTAGTTTCATCTGTTCTTGCTGTAATACCGCCAACATCACCATTTAATGGCAACCATCTGTAAGTATCATTATATAAGTCATATTGATATTTTGAACCACTATCAATAAACCCATAAGAAGAAGATGTAATTAAATCAGCATAATCTTTAAGTGCATAAGTTTCTTCTGAAGTACCACCAATAACATATTCAGCAGTTAGAATATTTTCAGGAGATACAAAAACAACACAGTCTTTTCTAACTTCAGCAATATTTTGAATCAAATAGTTTCTCAATTTATTCCACAAAAAATAATTTTATTTGGTTCAACTGCAAAAGGAATTTCCAGAACCAACAGCGACATTGATTTATGTATAATCATTGAAACAACAGACAAAAAAGAATTATTAACTCAAATGTATTTAAATATTGATTCCTATAAACCTATTGATTTTATAGTTTATACACCATACGAATGGATTAATTTAATTAACGATAAATCAAGCTTTGCACATCTTATAAATACGAAAGGAATTGACT
>JBAXXB010000473.1:0-2287 GCA_037128115.1 Bacteroidota bacterium | reverse complement strand
CCTGAACAGGGGATTGGGATCGGGGGTAAGCGTATGAATAATATTAAAGGCTACTTTTTCTTCGTTCGAAGGCGGGAAGAAGAAGTTAACGGTAGGCCTGGTGAAGGGCTGGTAATCCGTATATCCATCCGTGTAGAAAGGTGTTATGGTATAACTGCCCCCGTTGTAGGGCGCAAATGGAGCGAGGGACCCCTTGCGGACATCGTACTTATACGAAATATTCTGATTTGAATTATCCAGGTTCGCTATGCGTATTTCAAGCGAATCTTTCATTTCGTTGATATAGTTCTTCCGATACTGCCTGAAAGGCATGGATTCGTAATTGCGAAGCATAGAGGGAGCCTGGTCGGCAAAAGCCACATCTTTCAGGGTAGTGTCGTGTATTCCTCTACCTGTATTAAGCCACACCACGTCGAGGTTCCAGTTGCTTCCGTTGTTTCTCCAGTCAGGTTGTGAGTTGCCTTTTAGTGCCGCTATGTTGCGGAACCTGAACTGGAAACCGTTTTTATAGTAGAAAGCGCTGTCCTTAATAGGGATGAGTACCTGCCTGAAATAGTGATGATCGGGCAAAGCGAAAGTGTCGACAGGTACGCCTCCGTCAGTTGACCACATCTGGTCCCAGTGAGGCTCAATAGTTGTTCCGCTCACCGACACAATGGTATCGTTATCGCCAGGCGAATGAAATTCGAGAATCAGTGAAGACTTTTTGGAGGGAGGACTGACAGTGCGGCCCTGAGGCTGGTAATAGAAACTCAGGTATACCGAGTCCGAACGACTGATGGCTCTTTGCACGGGTGAAAAAATAGAATCGAGCCTGATAGGAAGGGAGGTCAGTTTGTCGGCATCAAAAGGATTTGGCCCTGCATCCGAATATAGTGCGCCGCTCTCGTCGAGGGCATCCAATGTGGCTACCCCAATGCTGGGCGGGTTTTTGGCATAATCGGTATTTATAAAAACATAGGTATCGGCCCAGCGCAAGGGTGAAGGATATACCGAGATTACCGAGAAATCATCGTAAAAGGGCAGGGTGACAGCCGAAACTGAGGTTTTCATAGTCATCCTGTTACGATACTGGTCGGCAACCGCAGGATTGTAGGCGGGTGTTGTCAGTATTTCCTGTGCAGTTGCGGAAATGCCCAGCAAGGTTAAAAATAATATGGCAAAAAAGTTTTTTGTCATTCAATCATATGTTAAGGTAAGGGTGTTTCGGTCGGAGGAATGGTATCAATAACCAGGTTGCGGATATAATCATCAAAATTGATATCGGTTCCTGATTTGTATGTGAGTGAAAAAGCAGTTCCGGCAGCTAAGCGTTTTCCATAAACATAAACCGGGGTTTGTTCATATACCTGCCCGTTGGTGCTGTCGCAGTCGCCTGAGTACGATTCATTGCTGATTATAAAACCCAGCCTCAGTAATTCAGTGCGTGCCGTTTCGCGGGTCTTCCCGATCAGGAAGGGTATGGAAGCCGGTCCTGACCCTGAGCCTGAACCAATCACAAGGTCAACCACGGATCCTTTGTGTATAGGGGTTCCCGGTTTAACGATTCTCCCATTTACGGTAGCCTTTAGTACTGCATTTTCGGCAATGTCAGGGACAACGCGTATGCTTCCGAGTTTAAGGCCATAAGTTTGAAGCAGTGCCTTAGCCCGCCTCAGCGAAAGATCAAGCAATTCCGGCATGCTAACCTGTTCCGGCATGAAGGATACAAGAGAGAGGTAAATCGATCTTCCGGGTTTCACTTTTGTGCCGGGTAAAGGATCCTGTGAAATCACGCTGCCGGGTTTCCGGGTGTAATCGTATATAGAGTCAACTATCACCAGTTCAAAGTCTTTGCTCGATTCCAGGCTGTTAACCTGTTGCATCTGCAGCCCGACATAATTCGGGGTGACGGCAACCTGGTTATGGCGGGTATACATTTTAAGCAGGGAAAGAATGATCCAGGCAAGGACAATGAACAGCAATATTGAAAATGCCAGATGTTTTAAAAACCGCCGGGTAGTTATAAATTGAATAAAGTTCATAATCCTTCTTGTGCCCTGGTAGGTTGCCGCTTAACTATCTGCAGTATAAACTTCAGGAGCGGCAATTTATTGTTTCTTTTTTGCAAAGATATAAATTTACATGGCAACGCTGGTATATAAAGGTTCTTTAACTTTGCAGTATTGAAACCTTAACCGGGATTATATGCGTAAAATCAATGTTGTATTATTTATGGGTGGTGATTCGGGCGAATACGATGTTTCGATTGCCAGTGCGTCACAGGTTAAAAACAACCTGGATACAG
>JBAXXB010000472.1:0-2323 GCA_037128115.1 Bacteroidota bacterium | reverse complement strand
ATCAACTCCGGGAACGGAACCGACGCTTTAACTGTTACCTGGTATGCCACCGGCACCCAGACCGTAAGCGTTGTTTATACTAATGAAAACGGCTGCGTTGCAGCGGCACCTTCGGTTTATAGCATCATTGTACAACCCCTGCCAGTACCTGCTTTGGCTGGACCGGCATCCGTTTGTGAAAATTCAGTGGGAAATATTTACACTACAAATCCGGGTATGACTTTCTATAACTGGATTGTTTCCCCGGGAGGAACTGTCACTTTAGGCGGAGGAACTACCAATAGTACTGTTACGGTGCAATGGATTACTCCCGGAGCACAATCAGTATCCGTAAACTACACGGATGCAAATGGTTGCGTGGCAGCCACGGCTTCACAATACCCTGTCACGGTGCACGCTTTGCCGGTACCGACCATAAGCGGCTTATCCGCCACCTGTGTTAATACTATCAATAATATTTATGCAACTGAAGCCGGTAAAACAGGATATACATGGACCGTTTCGGCCGGGGGAACCATTAGCGCCGGGGCAGGAACCAATGCCATTACCGTAACCTGGAATACAACGGGAGCTAAAACGGTAAGCGTGAATTATACAGATGCCTTTTCATGCAGCGCTGCAACACCCACGGTTCACAATGTTACCGTTAACCCTTTACCGGTTCCTGTTATTACCGGCGCACCCGAGGCCTGTATCAATTCAAACGGCAATATTTATTCCACCGATGCGGGGATGTCAGCTTATGCCTGGACCATATCAGCCGGTGGAATTATAAATTCAGGAGCGGGCACCAGTGCCATATCAGTTACATGGAATACAGCAGGATTACAATCGGTAACTGCAACCTACACGAATACCAATGGTTGCCTGGCTGCAACACCTTCTATTAAAAATATTACAGTGAACCCCTTGCCGGTTCCAACTATGGCCGGTCCGACATTTGTATGCGCAACATCTACCGGAAATGTATACCTGACAGAGTCAGGTAAAACCGGCTACAACTGGTTTGTCCCCGGGGGAACCATTACTGCAGGATTAGGATCAGCATCCATTACAGTTACCTGGAATACTCCAGGTATTCATGGTGTTACGGTTACCTACACTGATGCAAAAGGATGTACAGGGACTTCCAACGCATACAGCGTTACCGTAAACGAACTGCCACAACCGGTCATTACGGGTTCGGTAACTCACTGCGAATCTGTGCCAGGCAATGTATATTCTACAACAGCCGGCATGACAAACTACAACTGGAGCATTTCTCCAGGCGGGACAATCAGTTCAGGTCAGGGCACCAATACCATCCTGGTAAAATGGAATGCCCAGGGTGCAAATACTCTTTCGGTAACTTATACTGACGTAAACGCCTGCGCCGCACCGGTACCTGGTTTGCTCGCCGTTGATGTACACCCTTACCCGGTTTCCAATGCCGGTATTGACGATTATATCTGTAGTGATGTTCCAAATTTCAAATTTAATACCAGCAGCGGTTTATATTACAACCTTGCCAACATCCACTGGAGTTTTTATGGTGTAAGTTATACAAGTGGTGGCAGTTTGGATGATGTCACGCTGCTTCATCCGACATTTACACCCGCTGGTACTGACCTGACCCAGGTAAACAGGGTAGTGGTCTTTGTTCTGACCCTCGAAGGTACCGGTAGTTGTGCCGGAATGTATGCCAGGGATACTGTTTTACTCCGCATTGACCCCATCCCGGTTGCAAACGCAGGACCGAACGGTGAGATTTGCGGTCAGCGTCCATACCAGCTTAATGCTTCAACCGCTTTGTACCAGAGTTCTATCGTATGGAGTACGAATGGCGACGGGGCTTTCAATAATAAATTTATACCCAATCCCTCCTATACACCAGGGCCTCTCGATGTTGGGAATATTGTACAACTCACCATGGATCTGGCAGGTTGCAAGAACCTTCCCAATTCCAGTTCCATGTGGCTTACCGTGCATCCCGACCCAAGTGCTACCATAAGTGGCACTACTGCCATTTGCGAAGGCACCTCCACACAGGTGAGTGTAGCCCTTACCGGTACACCTCCCTGGAACTTTACTTATACCGACGGCCTGGTTCCAGTAACAGTGACCAACGTGATGTCATCACCCTACCAATTTATGTTGACTCCACCTTCCAATATAGTGCTATGGCTCAGCGCTGCAGACGATAATTTCTGAATGGTTCCTTCTGGCTCGTTAGATGGTTTTGTGACAATTACTGTGAATTCCTTACCGCGTACATACAATGTTACCGGTAGCAACAACGGGTTTTTCTGCGCGAGCGATAGCGGTGTGGTGATAGGCCTCGACA
>JBAXXB010000471.1:0-2354 GCA_037128115.1 Bacteroidota bacterium | reverse complement strand
TCTCCAATAGTTGCCCGGTACTTGTTTTGGTTACAAGGTTTAAAATCCCGGTATCCGAAAAATAGACCTTTTTACCTCCTGCTACACTGCGATCAATGCTATGTGTGAATTTTGGAACCAGTTTGAGAAAAAATATTCCTTCGAGAAACTCAAGGTAGTTATAAACCTTTACACGATTGATGCCCAATTCGGAAGCAAGGCGTGTTATATCAAGTATATTCCCATTGCGGGGACCGAGCAACAGGATCAGATCGCGCAACTCTTTCACGTCTTTAAGTTCGTTAAAAACCCTGATGTCTTTTTCGAAAAAAGAGGCAAAAATATTTTTCAGGAGTATCCGCCCTACCAACCGCATCTTTTCCAATAGCTGACCCCGGTTTACCTTTGCGGCAAAAATCAGGGTACCATTAGAACACCGAAGTCGGCGACAATGTTTGCCAAAGTAGATGAATGGAAGAACAGTGGGCAAACGCTCCGGGAGTTTGCCTCATCGATAGGGCTTTCCAAAAGTGCATTCGAGTATTGGGTTCGCAAGAAGCGTCAAGCCACGGCTAATTCACCTGCCTTTGTGGAGTTGTCGCCCCTGGTCAAACCCAGGGTGATTATTGAAACTACTTCCAAACATCCTGAACCTGATACCCGGGCACAATTGGTTTTCACTTTCCCGGGGGGCATGTGTATAAAGGTTTACGGGTAGATGCTTGGATTAAGTGCCAACCTGCGCTACTTTCTGTGTTGCCAGTCCACAGATATGCGCAATGGCTTCGATGGATTGGCCGGAATTGTGCGAAATTATCTCAGGAAAGACCCTGTTTCGGGTGATGTTTTCATCTTTTTGAACAAGCCACGCACACACATTAAGCTACTTTATTGGGATGGCGACGGGTTCGCTCTTTTTTATAAGCGTTTGGAAAGGGGCAGGTATGATCAGTGTACGGCTGTTAATGACCTGTCCAGGGAGATGAAAAGAGAAGAGCTTCTGATGCTTTTAGAAGGCCTGTCTTATGGTGATATGCGACGAAAAAAGCGGTTTAAATTTGGATGATTTATTTGCATTTATATTTGCTGAAACCATTGATAATTGAGGGCTTTTGTGTATATTTGATGCATGGAAGGGCAGCAAAAACCAACAGATTTTAACGCAGAAACATTAGCAAAAAGAGTAGCTTTTTTGGAAGGTGCACTTGCTGAAAAAGATGCAGTTATTTCTGAGAAAGATGCAGCCATTTCTGAGAAGAGCGCTGTCCTGTTAAAACTCTCTGCCGAACTTGAAGCCGAGAAGTTTAAATATGCCCAGCTTCAGCGCATGATCTTTGGATCGAAAAGGGAACGGTTCATTTCATCAACCTTTCCCGAACAATTTAAATTAGATTTAGAGCCAAAAGCACTGGAGATAGAGCAGGCCGTAGAAGCCGAGCGTGAGACCATCAGAATAGCTTACGAACGCAAAAAGGTTAAAAAGGCACATCCTGGCCGTTTGGCGTTACCCTCTCATTTACCAGTGGTTGAAACCATTGTTGAGCCAATTGAAGATACAACAGGGATGGTATGTATTGGCCAGGAGGTAACAGATGAGCTGGATTATACTCCGGCCCAGCTACATATTAACCGCACCATCCGCCCGAAATACATCAGCAAAGAAGATGAACAAGGCAATCAAAAGCAACTCATTGCCCAGCTAAACCGCCCCATTAACAAATGCATTGCAAGTGCCGCACTATTGTCAATGATTTTTACCGACAAATTCATCTCCCATCTACCTTATTATCGGATTCTGCAGCGCATAGGCCAGATGGGAGTTTCAGTACCATCAAGCACATTCGAGTCGTGGGCAAAACGTGGGGCCGAACATATCAAACCCCTGTTCGCTGTTCATCGCCTGTATGTTTTCAGCGAAATATACCAGCAGATTGATGAATCGCCCATAAAAGTCCAGGATAAAGATAAACCCGGGACCCTTCACCATGGCTATATGTGGGTAAGGTATGCCCCGTTGTCGAAATCTGTGCTCTTCGAGTACTATAAAGGCCGTTCTCCCGTAGAACCTTTACGTGATTTATCAACATTCAAGGGCTATATCCAAACCGACGGCTACGTGGGTTATACCCATCTGGCTGAAGCTTCCGGCCTTACCCACCTCTCGTGCTGGGCCCATGCACGCCGCTATTTTGACAAGGCGCTTCCAAACGATCTGCAGCGGGCATCGAAGGTGTTAAAACTTATCCAGTTGCTGTATGCCATCGAGGCACTGGCCCGTGAGGCTAATATGACCAAGGAGCAACGACACGCACTAAGGCTTGAAAAATCACTTCCAATCATCAATGAGATTGGATCCTACATCTATAATGAAAGAA
>JBAXXB010000470.1:0-2360 GCA_037128115.1 Bacteroidota bacterium | reverse complement strand
ATCCACCTTTTTAAAAGTGGATGACCTGGCTGATATCCGTTTTGCTACCCTTCATAACCAGGTTGATATTTCTAACCGGGTAATCTATTTTCCGTCAATGGAAATAAAATCGAGCGCCCTCGACCTGCAGCTCATGGGCACACATACCTTCGAAAATGAACTCGATTACCATTTTACTATTGCGCTTGCCGATTTGCTTGCTTCAAAATTTAAAACACGAAACAAAGGATTCGATAACCAGGCGGAATTTGGACCGGTAGAAGATGACGGACGCGGCCGCACTAAAGTATATGTATCGCTCACCGGTACCGTCGATAACCCGGTTGTGAAATACGACAAACGTGCCATGCGCGAAAAATTAGCCAACGATATGAAAGCCCAGAAGGTTGAATTAAAGCAGGTGTTGAAAGAGGAATTCAAATGGATGCAGGGCGATACGATTAAAAAGGCGCAGCAAACGAAAGAGAAAGAACTTCTGAAAAAGCAGGAACAGGGTAAGTTTGTGATTGAGTGGGACGATGACAAGAAGGGCGAGAAGGAATAGAGTGATGGATTTGGACACTACTAAAGGTGCAGAAGGTGGATTGAGGGACAGGAAACTTAACCTTAGTGATTCTGAGTGTTCTCAGTGCCTTAGTGGTTTCATGATTCAGTAGTTCATTGATTCGATGGTTTTCCTTATTACCGAACGCAGAACCGGGCTCTTAACAGTAATGTTGTATATTTAATGCCTGGAAATGAACAGGGAAGTCATGACGACCGGGCTTCCCGGGGTTTGAGGTTTCACATGGCTTTAATAGCCGTTTAGAGATGTAGTATATGAAACAATTCTCATTAAGCCGTTACAGTATCTATAACCGCAAGAGGCACTGGAAAATACTGCTGCTTCTTTTCGCAATAATTATCATTGCGTTCTCACTATTCTATTCGAACCTGTTGGTTAAGAAAATTGCCAAGGACGAACGCATGAAAATACATACCTGGGCTAACGCCATACAAACGAGGGCACGACTGGTGAATTCGACACAAAAATTCTTTGCGCAGATACAGGAAGAAGAGCGAAATAAAGTACAGCTATACGCCGAGGCGCAAAAACGGTTTGTGAATGCGGGGCAGCATAACGAGGATATGGATTTCTATATGAAGATCATCCAGAATAACAATTCCATTCCCGTGATTCTGACTGACAGCAAAGGAAAAATCATCTCGACCCGTAACACCGTATTTAGCTCCGATACAGTACCAGGCATGGAAGGCTACCTGAAAAAGGAGTTTTCGAAGTACCCGAGAATCACAATACCATATTACAAAAACGAGGTCAATTACATTTACTACAACGACTCGAAATTGTTTACCGAAATGCAGGTGGTACTCAACAACCTGGTAAATTCTTTTTTCAGCGAGGTAGTAAACAATTCGGCTTCGGTCCCGGTATTGGTTACCGATAGCATGCAAACACAGGCTTTGTTGTACGGCCAGATTGATACCCTGCAAATTCACAACCCTGTGTATCTGCAGCATACGATACATAATATGGCTGCCCAAAACGACCCTATTGAAATCAATATTGCGGAGCAGGGGAAGAGGCTGATTTTTTACAAGGACTCTTATGTTTTGACCCAGCTGCGCTATTTCCCGTATATTCAGCTGGCCATTATCAGCATTTTCCTGCTGGTGGCCTATATGCTGTTCAGCACGGCCAGGCGAAGTGAGCAAAACCAGGTTTGGGCGGGCCTGGCCAAAGAAACGGCACACCAGCTGGGCACCCCGCTCTCGTCGATGATGGCCTGGGTCGATTACCTGGAGGCCAAAGATGTGGACAGCGAAACCATTGAGGAACTCCGCAAGGACGTGAACCGGCTCAGTACCATTACCGACCGTTTTTCCAAGATAGGCTCAAACCCTTCGCTCGTTCCCGAAAATGTCGTCTCGGTAATTTACGATTCAGTTTCCTACCTCAAAACCCGCACTTCCCAGAAAATTACATACTCTATCAATGTACCCCCGGAGCAATCCATCGTTGTGCCGCTGAACCTGCAATTGTTCGAATGGGTGATCGAAAACCTGGTAAAAAATGCCGTTGATGCCATGACGAGGCAAGGTTCGATCAAAATAGAAATTATGGAGGAGGACCATGTCGTGAATATTGATATTGCAGATACTGGCAAGGGCATTCCGCGCAATATGTTCCGGACCATTTTCAATCCGGGCTACACCAGCAAACAACGAGGCTGGGGCCTGGGTTTGTCGCTTTCGAAACGGATCATTTGCGAATACCACCGGGGAAAGATATTCGTGAAGAGTTCAACCCTGGGGAAAGGCACCACTTTCAGGATAGTGCTGAATAAATCGGCATAAGC
>JBAXXB010000469.1:0-2400 GCA_037128115.1 Bacteroidota bacterium | reverse complement strand
TAGTTACAACCCCTAACCCCCAAACCCTAACCCCTCGTGTTAGAGTACGAGCCTAAAATACTGATAGCCTTCGCCGAAACCCTGGGTGACAACCAGGAAATATTCGACTAGCTTATGCATAACGGGTACGAGGAAATGGGTGCGTTAAGCATGTGTTTGCGGGGCAGTGAAGAAGCATTCGGATGGCTGATGAATAACGGGTATCCCCAGTTCGGGGCGCTCGACCGGGCCATCGACGGGGATCCAAAAGCCTATATGTGGTTATTAAAAAATGACTTCCGGTTACTGGCTGTCCTGGCTGACGCCTGCCACGCCAAACCCGAAGCTATAGAGTATCTGAACAGCAACGACCTCCCTATCTTCCTGCTTATAGCCCGTAAGTTTATCACCTTCCGCGATAACCAGACTTTTGATTACCACAAGAAACAATTCTGATTGGGGTGGGCAAAAAAAACCACGGCCAGTTTACCAGCCGTGGTTAAGTTTACGAGCGGTGACCTAGTATTTTATCCGCATTTGCTGTACCCGCAATTGGTACAACTCATACAGCCTTCTTTATATACAATTGAATTTTTCTCCTTACACTGCGGGCAACTGTGACCGGTCTGGGTTCCGTCGGGGATAAACTTTTTAAGCCCACGGATCACACCATTTTTCCAGGTCGTAATGCTGATGTTATCAAAACTCAGGTTGTCAATCAGTTCGACCACGTATGGCAATGGCATACCATGCCTCAGGATGCCGGAAATCAGTTTGGCATAGTTCCAGTAGTCTTTTTTAAACGAACGTGACAGACCACGGTGCGTAACCCGGTAACCATAACTATCCTCGTATTCGAAGTCGTACCGGGCCGAGGAATTTTCATCGTCCTTGTGGCGAATCACCCAACCTTTTTTCACGTAATCGGGAATATAAAAGTCGGAACTCTTGCCCGTAAATATTTCGTAGGGTTTGTTGTTGAGAAGTCCGACAAAGGCAATCCAGCGTTCATCCTCATTCATAAACCGCACCACTTCCACTTCCAGTTCCCTGGGGCGGGGAGGCGCCTTGGTTTCCTGGAACTCATTGATTTCTTCCTTTTTGGAATCGTTGCTTACCAGCACACCTGAGCGTGAACCATCGCGGTAAATGGTCATGCCTTTGCAGCCGCTTTCCCAGGCTGTCTGGTAAACATTGCTTACCAATTCCTCGGTGGCGTCTGCCGGGAGGTTAACTGTAACGCTGATGGAATGATCGACCCATTTCTGTATGGCTCCCTGCATCTGTACCTTGGCTAACCAGTCGATATCGTTGCTGGTGGCTTTGTGGTAAGGCGATTTTTCGATAATGGCCTGCAGCGCTTCGTCGCTCATAAAAAGAGCATTTTCAATATCGTAACCGTTTATCCTCATCCATTCGAGGAACTTGGGATGAAACACATTATACTCTTCCCAAGAGTCGCCTAAATCGTCGACAAAAGTCACGTTTACATTTCTGTCGTTCGGGTTCACCTTACGGCGGCGTTTGTAGCTGACCATGAAAACCGGCTCAATGCCCGAAGCTGTTTGCGTACAGATACTTACGCTGCCTGTCGGGGCTATGGTAAGCATGCTGATATTACGCCTCCCGTATTTTTCAATTTTGGCATACACCTCCGGGGCTGCTTCACGTATACGGTTAATCAGCGGGTTATTCCTTTCGCGTTCTATATCAAAGACAGGGAAAGCTCCTCGCTCGGCTGCAAGGTCGGCTGAGGCTCCATAAACTTCAATGGCCAGTGATTTATGAACATTTACGCTGAAACTGCTGGCATCGTCCGTTCCATAACGCAATCCCAAAGCTGCAAGCATATCGCCCTCGGCAGTGATGCCTATGCCGGTGCGACGACCCTGAAGGGTTTTTTCGCGGATTTTTTCCCATAGTATCCTCTCGGTACGCTTGGTTTCTTCGTCTTCGGGATCGGCTTTTATTTTATTTAGAATGCCTTCTATCTTCTCCATTTCGAGGTCGATGATATCGTCCATGATACGGAGGGCATACCGTGAATGCTCAGCGAACAGTTTGGCATTGAACGATGCCTGTGGTGTAAACGGGTTCTCGACGTAACTGTATAAATTGATAGCAATCAGTCGGCAACTATCGTAGGCGCATAGTGGAATTTCGCCGCAGGGATTGGTCGAGAGGGTTTTGAACCCCAGGTCGGCGTAACAGTCAGGAACCGATTCGCGTATAATGGTGTCCCAGAAGAGGATCCCAGGTTCGGCTGATTTCCATGCGTTGTGAATGATCTTCTCCCATAAACCGCGTGCATTAATTTCCTGAACTTTCGAAGGTGAAGATGAATCGATAGGATACTGTTGCCTGTAATTACTGTTGCTTTTTACGGCACGCATGAAATCATCGTCAATTTTCACCGAAACA
>JBAXXB010000468.1:0-2411 GCA_037128115.1 Bacteroidota bacterium | reverse complement strand
CACTAAGGTACTAAGACCACTAAGGAGCACTAAGGAACGGTAAAGCTATCTTTGTGAACCTTCGTGTCTTCATTGTGAACTTTGTGTTTCAACTTACAGGCCCTTTGCTGCATTAGCACATTTCAACCTCAACCCTTGACCCTCCAACTCTTCGAACTTTTAAACGCCGAAGGCATTGAACGCTTCAAACTCCCTGAACGCGAAGCATTGAACTCTTCGGACTCAACCTTAACCTCAACCTTATCCTTATCCTTAACCTGATTTCTTTTTCCCATTATCCCATTAGGTTTTTCATTCAATCTCTCATAACCGGCATTTAACCTCTCATATTTTGTATTCAAAGGCCCCGCTACCACGCGAATTCTTCCGCACCGCTATTCTCCTCGTCCTATCGAGCGAAATGGAAGTTTTGACAACGGGTTGCTATCTCAATACGTCAGCAGTGGCTCACTTGCGTTTATCTCCGATTTTTATACCTGATGGATTGATCAATCTTTTCCTTGTCCGTTCAATACCATAGATTTTGGCTATAGCACCACTAGGCGGGTTGCAATATCTGTCTGCACAGCTTATGCTAAGGTTCATCCCTTTACAGAGACCCCTTCATCTTTTATACAGCATGTAAAAGAACTTTCTTTGTTTAAATTCGAACTTTTACTTCAGGACACACCGCACGGTAGCTGGGGGAGGTTATACAGGCATGCATCTAAATACAAGACTCGCAAGCAAAGGTTTTAAAATTACAAAACGAAATCTGTGGAAAAAATATTTTTGAAAAATTCGTAGTTATTGAAAAACATTATATATTTGATTCCGTATAGGTATTTATGCTATTTTATTGATAAACCATATAGAGTTTTAAATGAAATCAGGATTTTTTAAGTTATTCTACCCGAAACCCCTTATTTCTGTAGAGAGAGAGAGAGAGAGAGAGAGAGAGAGAGAGAGAGGTCTGATCACCCACCTTAGGTACAATAGTTTTTATATCGCATATTAACGGCACAATATGCACTAATTTGTGTATTGTCGAAAAATTAAACAACAGCTTATAATAATTCAAATTTATATTCGATGACAACAAAAACTCTTTTTCAAATAGTTTCACTTATCGTTTTGGCATTATTTTTTGCTAAATGTTCGAAAAGTGACGAAACAACAACGAAACCCATTCAACCGCAACTATCAGCTTTTGATCTGAAAATCAACACTATGGTCAGGGATTTTAAAGCCAAACTGAATTCTGACCTGAAATCCGGTGAAATAATGAGTACAGATAGTGCTCTTTGGTATATTAGTACAACGTTAAACGCAACTTATGCCAATAGCTGGCATGAGGGACAAACACCAGCTAAAACATATATTGATTCATTGACAATTGCTTTGCCAGAAAACGATGGTAGCCTTAATCTGCAACAAACAGAAAATCTTTACAATAAGATTTTAGATAGTACTAGAACAATATACTATCAAAATGAGGATAATGATAAACAACTAGCAGCAATAATTTTCGAATCTCAATCTTCAACAACTGAGGTAAACATTAAAATGGTAACGTATTCAACATGGGGTCTACAATGGTGGGAGCAATTCGGCTTAAATGAATCCTATTTTTGGGGCATTTCAGATGATTTAGGAAACCCAGTAACCACAAACGCCGCAGCTAAATTTATGGACAAATTCGCAAGCCATGTAAAAGGCAACCCCAATATTGCATCAGATCCGCATTTTTGGTATTATTGGGTTTTTACCGAGCAACATTCGATATGGGATTATACACTCTATCCGTATAACTATAACCCGACCGCAAATCCTCCTTATACAAATTATTTAGATTTTAATTTATTTACAAGCTACACTGCATATCCAGGATTTCACGAAACACTTTGTGCGGATGAATTAAACTTTTATTTATCTAAAATCATAGAATTCGCCGATGTTACTATTCCTCAATTGTACAATATTCCAATTACGCCAACACACAGATGTTATGAAGTTAATGTAGGTTCTGCATCTGCTTGGTGTGGCCAGGCCAATATCCCAGGAAACTTAGTAAGTATAAACCACGCCGCAACATTCTATTATGGTAACAGAATAAGTTCGTTTTACCCTCCAATAAAATTTTGAAATTTTTCTTAGCTCAAAATAAAAAAAGGATCAGAATCAAAACTTGGGGATTTAATAATTGTATTGAAGATTTCTGAAAGTTTAGATTGGAATATAATTTCATTTTTCCTTACTTTCTTTTAACTTGATTTAAAAGAAAGTAACAAAGAACTTAGCGCAGCGATCTCATGAGCTCCTTTAAAAATAAGCAATTAGCGAATAAAAAATCAAGGCTTTATACTATTTCAGTGTTTTTCTACGTCAGGTTTTTGCCACGCCACGCAAGCCGTTCGCCATGATAAATTCGC
>JBAXXB010000467.1:0-2413 GCA_037128115.1 Bacteroidota bacterium | reverse complement strand
CAGTGTACTGCTTTCCCGGGATAATAGTAAATTGCTGCCTGACAAGCCTGGCACATATAAAAAACCATACTCTTCGAAAAGGAAGAACAGCCTGGAATATGGGAGGTTATTATCACCTGAGCCGTTTTTGGGAAACGCTTGATATTTATCCTTTGCCAGCCATGTTGAGAAATAGGCGTTTGAAAATAAAAGAGCTGCCATGTACGGCAGCTCTTTTCTGTTTGAAAGAAAACAAATCTTAATAATTCTCCTGCTTTTCTTCGAAAAATGATTTTGGATGCTGGCAGGCGGGACAATTTTCGGGAGGATTTTTGCCTTCGTGTATATAACCGCAATTCCGGCATTCCCACAGCGTAGCTTCCTCGCGTTTAAATACTTCGCTGCCTTCGAGGCGTTTAAGCAGGCGCAGGTAACGTTTTTCGTGCTCGGCTTCCACCTTGGCAATCATTTTAAATGCCGTCGCGATTTGCGGAAAGCCTTCTTCTTTTGCGATCTCCGAAAACTCAGGATACAAAAGTGTCCATTCTTCATTTTCGCCGGCAGCCGAAGCTTTCAGGTTTTCGGCGGTTGTTCCAATGATGCCGGCAGGGTAGGAGGCTGTGACTTCCACTTCTCCGCCTTCCAGGAATTTGAAAAACCGCTTCGCATGCTGCTGTTCCTGCCAGGCCGTCTTTTCGAAAATGGCAGCTACCTGTTCGAATCCTTCGTTTTTGGCTGCCTTGGCAAAAAACAGGTAACGGTTCATTGCCTGGGATTCACCGGCAAAAGCTTTCAGCAGATTTTTCTCGGTGCGTGTTCCTTTGATGCTTTTTTCCATAGTATAGTGTATTAAATGAATAAGTTACAATGTCGGATCATAGGCCTGGCCTATCCTGTAAAGATAAGTCATGTGAATGGATTCACAATGAAATTTAGCAGATCTTTACCGGAAATTTCTATGGTGGCTTAAACCCAAATCATGATCAGCCACGAAATCGCCTTGTTTCATTTCCAGATACCAGTCCTTTACTTTTCGCATTTATGAGAATTCAAAAAACATGCTGTTTGCTTATTCTGACAGGGTTTTTATTACCTGTCTTAGCCTTAGCCCAAAACCTGAAACCGGGTTTCGATAAATCCGAATATAAGGAGTTATTGCTGATTTCGGCACGTTCAACAACTGATACCGGGTATTACCATGGTTTCCCGGAACCTAAGCATTTCAGTATGGTTTACCAGTCGCCCGAAATGGGCCTGGCCAATATGTGGGATTTATGGAAAGGTGACAAGCCGGTTGCCGTGATCAGTATAAGGGGAACGACTGTAAAACAGGAGAGCTGGCTGGCCAATTTTTATGCAGCCATGGTTCCGGCTAAAGGAGAGTTGCAACTCTCAGAAAACGATGTATTTAAGTATGAGTTGGCTACCAACCCCAAAGCAGCCGTTCATGTAGGCTGGTTATTGAGTATGGCTTATTTATCGAGGGATATGCTGCCTAAAATTGATTCTTCTTATAAAGCCGGGACCAGGGAATTCCTGATTATGGGGCATAGCCAGGGCGGTGGCATCGCTTACCTTCTCACGGCCTATTTGAATAACCTTCAAAAAAAAGGCCGTATTCCAGCCGATATCAGGTTTAAGACCTATTGCAGTGCCAGCCCTAAACCCGGGAACCTGTTTTTTGCATACGATTACGAAGCCATGACCAGGGGCGGTTGGGCCTTTAACGTGGTAAACAGCGCTGACTGGGTTCCGGAAACTCCGGTTTCGATACAGACACTATATGATTTTAATACGACAAACCCATTTGTGAATGCCAGGCAAACTATCAGCAAGCAAAAATTCCCTCAAAACCTGGTGCTGAAACATGTTTTTAATCGGATGGACAAACCTACCCGGAAAGCACAAAGGAATTATGAAAAATACCTGGGGAAAATGACATCAAAACTTATTAAATCTTACCTGCCAGGTTTTATCCCGCCTACCTATTACCAGAGTAATCATTACGTGAGGACAGGTGCCACTATTGTTCTGCTTGCCGATGAAGCCTACTATAAACTCTTTCCCGACGATGAAACTAAAATATTTGCCCACCATGCTCATACTCAATATTTGTACCTGCTTGAGCAAATGAAGGATTAGGGCGTGGACTGAGACATTTTTGAGTCCCATGCAGCACAGGCTACAAATTACAATCAAATCCCGATCATCTTGACTACCTTTGCGACTGAATAAAACCTGCCGGCAATTCCCGTTGCCGGCTTTCAGGCATTTATATATTTTTCATGAAGAAAAATGAAAATACAGGCTTGGTGCCCATCACGGAGGCTGAAAACAAGGCGTTTTCGGCATCGGAACTACTGGCCTCTTTCGCAGGGGATGTCAGGATAAAACAAGCTGTTGAACTGCTCAAGAGTCCTGTAAAGCAACGGAT
>JBAXXB010000466.1:0-2428 GCA_037128115.1 Bacteroidota bacterium | reverse complement strand
ATCCGACCCTGGCCAGTCCCGAATTTTTCGCCGCTGTGCAACGCGCCAAAGGCCCTGATACACCCATCAACGAAAATGATCCGAGTGATGCCGTGAGCCTCCTTTCGTACCTTAACCGCGACCAGTATGGCACCTGGCCTGTGGTTTACGGGCAGTATTATAATGCACCTCTCGACCGGGAAAACCCCTATTCGGACGGCACACCCTTGTATGTGAAGGATAAACAAAAAGGGAAATATAGTATGACGGATGAAAGGAAGAACACCATTCCTAACTTTGATCCGCGTTTCTGTACCATTTTCCCCCGCATGTGGAGTTCCGATCCCGAGCACCAGCATCCACAAATGTATAAAAGCTGGGGAGAAATTAAGGGTATCCCCATTGATGTAACCAACGAAGATGGCAAGACAGAGACCTTATATAAACCAACTTTTATCGAAAATGTACGGTTTTTTATCAGCTACCAGATAGGGCATATGTATATGCGGTATTTCCTGTGGAATTTTGCCGGAAGGCAAAATGATACCCAGGGTGAAGGGGGAATTCGCAACGGCAACTGGATAAGTGGCATACCGGCGATTGATAATATCCGCCTGGGCAACCAGACCACTCTACCCGACAGCATGAAAAATGCAGCGCACAATAAGTTTTACCTGCTTCCGCTCATCCTTGGGCTCATAGGGATGTATTTCCAACTTCGTAAGCATACCGATGGTTTCCTGGTAGTAATGCTTTTGTTTTTCATGACTGGGATTGCCATTGTATTATATCTTAATATCACGCCCAACCAGCCCCGTGAGCGTGATTACGCCTTTGCAGGATCCTTTTATGCCTTTGCCATATGGATAGGCTTTGGCGTAATGGGCTTGTGGGACCTGGTAAAAAAATACAATGAAAAATACACTCCGGTTATCATTACCCTGGTATGCCTGTTCCTTGTTCCCGGTATCATGGCAAAAGAAGGCTGGAACGACCATGACCGTTCAGGCAAATACGCCACCCGCGATTTTGCAGTTAATTACCTTAATTCATGCGCACCCAATGCTATATTGATCACCAACGGGGATAACGATACCTTCCCATTATGGTATGCACAGGAAGTGGAAGGAATACGCACCGATGTACGAGTGGTTAATTTTACGCTTTCGTCGGGCGAGTGGTATGTGCACCAGCTTATGCGCAGGATATACCAGTCCGATGCCTTGCCGTTCACGCTTTCCTATAATCAGTATAATAAAGGTGTGAATGAAGCTGTATTGTACTCGGGAGCCATCAAGGAACGCGTTGAATTGCAGGATCTTATCGATTATATTGCCAGTGATGATCCCTCATCGAAATACCAGGCGGCTAGCCGCAACCTTGCGATGTATCCAACTAAGAATGTAAAAATTTCGGTGGATTCGGCTTCCATGGTTAAAAACGGTATGGTTCCGCCCCAATTTGCAGGTAAGGTGGTGAGTTCGGTTGAATTTGATATCAAACCCAATACACTTTACAAGAACGACCTGATGCTACTCGACTTCCTGGCAAAAAACAAGTTTAAGCGACCGGTATATTTTTCAAACCCGGCAAGTATTAAATCATTCGATTTAAGCAGGTATTGCTTTATGGAAGGATTTGTTTACCGGTTTATGCCTGCCAACGCCGAGGGATCCGATTTCTACAAGCGGATCGGGGGTGTGAACGCCGAATCCTCCTACGACATCCTGATGAACAAGTGTAAGTGGGGTAAATGGCCGATGCTAAGGTATACGTCGATCCCGAAAGCTTCAGGAATACGTTCCTGCCCAAGCAGAACTTTATGCGCCTGGCAGGCAGCCTGACTGCCGAGGGCAAAAATGAGCAGGCCATAAAAGTATGCGACTACGTCCAGCAGATTTTCCCTGATAACAAGGTACATTACGATTACTACATGGTTCAGTTTGTGGATAGCTACTATAAAGCGGGTGCTTTTGAAAAAGGCAACAAGCTGGCAAACAAATTACTGCAGATTTACGAACAGAATGTTGATTATATATCGGCACTCGACCCTAAATTCAGGGGTAATTACGATGATGACAAGAATATGGCCTTCAGCCTTTTCGATTACCTGAAACAACTTGCCGGCCAATACAACCAGGCAGCTATAAGCGGGCGGATTGACAAGTACCTGGATTCTCAAAAAGGCATGAAATAGTTTCTACAGTAGTTTAACATGAAACCAGGGAGTAAATGCTCCCTGGTTTCGTTTTTATCAGGCAGCAAAAATAGAAAGGCGAAACCGATCCCTGCTTTTAACTCATTCGTTTTCCCGGTTTCCCTGAAAACAGCTGAGCAGCCGCGTCTTTTAAAGTCGAAAAAGTGTATTGATATGTTACTCTTTTCATATCAATTCTCAGGGTCAACGCAAGAAGAAAGTAAAAAACAAGTGGGTTGTTAACAATTTTGC
>JBAXXB010000465.1:0-2446 GCA_037128115.1 Bacteroidota bacterium | reverse complement strand
ATATTTGGTTCATCTTCGATCAGTGAAAGTTCGTAAACCGATTGTGCATTATCGGTTACAGGTCCGTAACTGTCAACAGCAATGGTAACAGGTCCCATTCCCAATAATCCGAAAGCAACCAAACCAAAAGCAAAGATCGATGAGTAAATCATAAAATGTTCGAGGCCAAATGTACTTGCGATATAAGCAATAAACATGAGTACCACGAATACCATTCCCATCCAGAATGCACTGAAGTTACCGCCTACAAAACCCGAAAGTATAGTAAGTGAAGCTCCACCCTCTTTCCCTGAGTTTACAATTTCCTGAACATGGGCTGATTTTGGTGAAGTAAATATTTTAGTAAATTCAGGAATAACAGCCCCGCCAATAGTTCCGCAACTGATGATAACTGATAATACAATCCATAAATTTGAATCCAAAGCACCTATAACGGTAGAGGGTCCAACCATGAAATAACTTGCTATAAAAGTTACCAGGATCGACATGAGAGAAGTAATCCAGACAAGATTGGTAAGTGGCCTTTCAAAATCAAGATCATCTGTTTTGCTATACAAAGACTTACTGATAAGATCATTAATATAGAATGATCCTATTGAAGTAATGATCATTAAAATACGCATCGCAAAAATCCAGGTTAAGAAAGCTGCCTGCCATTCGGGATTTGCGATAAAAGTACCATCAGCAACAGTACCTACTGCCAAAACAATAAAAGAGATGAGAGCTACACCTGTTACACCGTAAGTTTCAAAACCGTCAGCAGTCGGGCCAACACTGTCACCGGCATTGTCGCCTGTACAGTCAGCAATAACACCTGGGTTACGTGGGTCGTCCTCACCAATTTTAAAAACTACTTTCATTAAGTCAGAGCCGATATCGGCAATCTTCGTAAAAATCCCACCGGCAATACGCAAAGCAGAAGCACCAAGTGATTCACCAATTGCGAACCCGATGAAACATGCGCCGGCTAAATGGCGTGGAATATAAAGCAGGATAATCAACATCATAATCAGCTCAACACAAACAAGAACCACTCCTATGCTCATACCTGAATCGAGTGGTATTTTGAGCAATTTGAGTGGTTTGCGTTCAAGTGATGCAAAAGCCATACGGCTGTTTGCAAATGTGTTCATACGAATACCAAACCAGGCGACTCCATACGAACCAAGAATACCGATAACGGCCCAAAGAAGAATAAGTGCAACTCCACCCACTCCGGCATCCTGTAAAACGCCATAGTAAAAAGCAACACAAGCGGCAATAAATGCAAAAAGTATCAGCAGGAATTTTCCCTGCTGAATAAGGTAAGTCTTACAGGTTTCGAAGATGACTGCCGAAACATCCAACATACTCTTGTGAGCACGTAAATTCTTCACTTTAAAAAACTGGTACAATCCAAAGCCTAATCCACCAAAGCAAACAAGGAAACCAAGCAGGAGAAGATTATTCTGGTCAGAGTTTAGCTGAGGAATTTTAAGGTCAGCTTCACTGGCAAAGGCCGGGATGGCCGCCAGTGCTAAAGCAATAAATGTAAAGATTCGCTTCATAAACATGGTAAATGTATTGGTTATTAATTAATTTGAGGTGCTTCAAATATAGGGATTATTCAATATGTATCGCTAAAAAATTGAGCCAGGGCAAAAAAAAACTAAACAACCAGGCATATTACCCTTTCCAATTATAGGTTGCGCCTATATCACTCCGGTTTTAATATTTCGCAATTTCTTTTTAGTCCCTATTTAGTAGCTATAACATACAGGTCAAAACAGTTCTCCGTGGTATCTTTAAGGAAGAAATCCGACAGCGTCACCTTATTGACTATTTCGGAGCTCCCCTTGAGTAATTTGCGCCGGTTAAGCCGGTTCATAATATCATACGGGATCTGCAGCAACTGCCGCGGAAGCCTTTGCTGTAGATTTAATACATCCAGACGGGTGATGCGCTGCACCGAAACCTTGTTGCGCTCGTGGTATTCCATCACCAGGGGACTGCCAAATACGCCTTTTACCTCCACTTTGCCAAAACTGCCGCCGACTATGGCAGCCAGTTCGGCAGCCGTGTACTCGCGTATGTGCCAGGGGTTGCGCGAAAGCGACATGGGGCGGTTAGGCGTAGTGAGCAGGAGTTTACCTCCCGGTTTCAGCACACGGTGAATCTCGCTGATAAAAGCCTTGTCATCTTTTATATGTTCTATAACCTGGAAAGTGACCGCAAAATCGAAAGTATTATCTTCGATGCCTGGAAGCGATGGCAGCATCTGCCTGCGGAATTTAACGTTGGCTTGTCCTTTGATATCGGTATCAAATTTATCCACAGCCAGGTAATGTTCAGCCAGGGGGGCAAGCATTTGAATGCCGTAACCTTCGCCACTGCCCAATTCAATAATGTCGCCACTGACAAATTCGGTAGCGGCCTTGTAAGCATAAAGGCAGCGGTTAAAGATTAC
>JBAXXB010000464.1:0-2451 GCA_037128115.1 Bacteroidota bacterium | reverse complement strand
AGGCTAAAGGAGTCCAGTCCTGGCTGCAATGGCAGATATCCACGATAAAATTGCGCAGGAGTATGGTCCCGTCTACGCTGTGGTATACTTCCGGATGGAACTGTATTCCATAGGTAGGTTCGCCTTTCATGCAAAAACCGGCTACTTTTACATCAGGAGTACTGGCTATGATATGAAAGCTTTTAGGAATCCCCAGTATAGTATCTCCGTGGCTCATCCATACCTGGCTTCCGTCGGTCATGCCTCGTACCAGTTCATTCCCATGATCGATAAATGAAAGATTGGCACGCCCGTATTCCCTGATTTCGGAAGGAGCCACAATTCCACCTTCGCAAATCGACAGGTATTGGGCACCGTAGCAGACTCCGAGCACTGGGAACCGTTTCCTGATTTTCGAAACGTCAGGTGCGGGCGAATCTGCGTCCCTTACTGAGAAAGGGCTCCCGGAGAGGATTACGCCCTTAATATGATCACCCAATTCCGGGATATGGTTAAAAGGGTGTATTTCACAATATACATTGAGTTCGCGTATACGCCTGGCAATGAGTTGGGTGTATTGCGAACCGAAATCGAGGATCAGAATGGTTTCGTGCATGGCGCAAAGGTAAAAAGAAAGTGAGAATAGGGGCGTCAAAAAAATGCACTATAAAAAATGATGTGCAATTGAACAATTTGACCCTTTTTCTGTCGTTAATGGGAAATAACAGGATAAACAATATTAAGTAAAAACATTCATTCCTATGAAAAAAATCATTCTAACCTTCTCTCTTTCAATCGCCCTGCTTGCCGCAAACGCCCAGTATAAACAATCGCTTGGGCTGGCTTTTGGGAATCCTTCAGGTATTTCGTATAAAACCTTCCTGACCACCAAAAATGCACTCGATCTTACCCTGGGGGGATTCAATAATTATTTCATGGTGGCAGGCATGTACGAAATCCACCAGTCACTCGGAAATGACCTGCAATGGTACTATGGACCGGGGGCGCATATTGGCTCCTGGAGCGGTCATAATTACGGGAGCGGTGCATTCCTGGGCGTCGATGGAGCAATAGGGCTGGAATTCACTCCTGATGTACCATTTGCATTTTCAGTGGACCTGCGGCCGGGTATCAACGTTATAGGTAATAACTGGAACGACGAAAATCACTGGTTCTTTTGGCAATCCCAGTTAAGCGTAAGATATATTTTCAGGTAACGGGCTTGTAATGCATCCGTTGCCTGCGGCAAAATGCTGCAGGTATTCAAACGCTGGTAAAACAGAACAGGATTCTGTTTTACCAGCGTTGTTTATTAGTATAAAGTTGTATTATCGATTCAGTAGGAAACTTATTTCATCGCCTGGCTGATACTCGACGGGTTCCTCGCCAGCTAGAAATAGCCTCATGCTCCTGTTCCCCAGTAGTTGTAATTTAGCTTCATCCAGGTAAAGGGCTGTAGCTTCGCGTAAGCCTGTCACCACAACCTTTGGGTTCAGGGCTTGGAATTCGTTGATGCGCTGTTCCCTTGTTTCGCCTCCATGACCTTCCGGGTTGGCATCCAGGTAATGCGGGTTGATCTGGAAAGGAACCAGGTCAAGGGTGCTGAATGAAAGGGGTTGTATAATAGGCATATCGTTGGTGGTGCATAAGGTCGGGCAGGCTACGTTAGATCCGGCGCTCCATCCAATAAAAGGCGTTCCGCTAAGACTCTTCCTCCTGATGGCTGCCATGATTCCTGTTTCGTGCATCATCTGGACCAGGCGGAAAGTATTGCCTCCCCCCACAACAATGCACCCGGCTTCATTCACAGCCTGCACCGGATCGGAAGCCGCATGGACCGAGGTTAAATCACATCCGAACTGTTCGAATACATTTTTTACCCTGTCGGTATAATCGTTCCAGGAAACCGTGACCCCTGCGTACGGAACGAAGACGCATGATTTTATTGCGTTTTTTTCGATAAACTGCCTGATAATATCGCGGGGCCAGCCCAGGTAATCTTCGCCCTGGTTCGTAGAGTTGCTTAATAATAAGAGTTGCATTTGCTTGATTTTATCCTGTCAAAGGTAGGGTTTTTGCTACAAAAAAAGCTTTCATGAATAAATGCAACAGACTTTATTGACCAGGAGGAATTAGGCTGTTTGAAAACCTATGAACTATTTTAAAATTGGATTTATGTTTTACAAGGTGCATGCTGGGAGTGAAAGCTGGGATAGTGTTATATGAAAGTCGTATTTCTTGCTTTGCATTGCACGTTTCTAATCTCCGGTAAGGTAAAAGCAATCTACTTCTCGCCACGGGGAAAATGCAAACAGGCTCTTAATCTTAAGAATTTGTTTAGGTTTGCAGGGATTTCTGAAACCAAACACTAGCTATGCACAAAGGTTTATACAATCGTGGGGCGGTATTTATGCTGTGGATCACTGCGGCAATCTGGGGTTTTGCTTTTGTTGCCCAGCGTGCCGGCATGGA
>JBAXXB010000463.1:0-2452 GCA_037128115.1 Bacteroidota bacterium | reverse complement strand
ACATTCATGGGCCTTAACTTATCGCACGGAGGGCACTTGTCACACGGCTCACCAGTGAACTCTTCAGGCATTCTTTATCACCCGGTTGCCTACGGCGTTGAAGAAGAAACAGGAACCATCGATTACGATAAAATGGAAGCCACCGCGCTGGCCGAAAATCCTAAACTCATCATTGCAGGCGCATCAGCTTATAGCCGCGACTGGGACTATAAACGTATGCGACAGATAGCTGATAAAATCGGGGCAATCCTGATGGCTGACATAGCACACCCGGCAGGCCTTATTGCCCGCGGACTGTTAAACGACCCGGTTCCATACTGCCATATCATCACCACAACCACGCATAAAACCCTTCGCGGTCCACGTGGCGGCCTCATCCTGATAGGCAAGGATTTTGAAAACCCATGGGGAATTAAAACACCGAAAGGTGAAACCAAAATGATGTCGGCCATGCTAGATAGCGCTGTATTCCCGGGCATACAGGGAGGACCTTTGGAGCACGTAATTGCCAGTAAGGCTGTTGCTTTTGGCGAAGCTCTTTCGGATGAATTTATGGATTATGCAATCCAGGTAAAAAAGAATGCCCAGGTCATGTCGAATGCTTTTGTCAACAAAGGATATAAAGTCATCTCAGGAGGCACCGACAACCACCTCATGCTTATTGACCTTCGCACCAAGCACCCGGACATTACCGGCAAAATGGTTGAAAACACGCTTGTAAAAGCTGACATTACCCTGAACAAAAATATGGTACCTTTCGACAGCCGCACCCCTTTTACCACTTCCGGCATACGTGTTGGAACCCCGGCTGTGACTACCCGCGGGATGAAAGAAGAACATATGCCTTTAATTGTTGACCTGATTGACGAGGTAATTTCAAGCCACGACAATGAAGAGGTCATTGCCAAAGTGCGTTCGCAGGTTAACGAAATGATGAGCGAATTCCCACTTTTTGCTTATTGATCCTTCGGTCTGCTTAACTATGTATATAAAGCTTAGGGTAAATTTGCCTGGGTTTTAACTAAAATCTTGTTTGAATTAATCAAGTGCCATTGAAACCTGTTGCCTCTAACCGAGGCAGCAGTGGTTAGTGGCACTGATTTTGTTTTTTGGAAAACGGCTCGCTTGCTTCCGGTTTGACGTATGGAGTATTCTTAATGATTTCTTCATGATTTCTTTACATAATTACTCGATTACTCTATGGGAAAACATGACTTTCCAGGCTTAAGTCTGCATTTTAATTGCAGTTAAAATACTGATAGTTAAATTATTGAAATAACTTCTTGAATTTTACATTCTATGAGGTAAGGTTATAACTTATTTTGTAAGTTTACAGAAATTTAATCCAGATATGAAGACTGTATATATTGTACGTCATGGGAAAGCCGTTCCGGCACACGCCAACGTAGCAGATGCTGACCGATTACTAACTGATACCGGCGTTGCACGCACGCTCAGGGTAGCTGAGTACATAGCCGAGAGCAAACCCATCATCGATCATATTATTGCCAGCCCGGCAGAAAGAGCTCACACAACGGCACTCATTATTGCCGACAAGCTGGGAATACCGGCAATAAAGGTTGTTACTGACGAGAAAATATTCACCGGTGATGATTCGGATTACCTGGACCTGGTAAGGGGACTGGATGATTCAATCAACAGCGTGATGATAGTCGGGCATAACCCGGTCATTACTATTATGGCAAATCACTTCGCTAATCCTAAACTCGAATCATTGCCTACAACGGGTGTGGTTTCTGTTCACCTGGATACCGAAAAATGGGCCGACTTTGAACGGGCTAAGGTAATCCAGAACTTTACCGTCTGGCCTGGCATGTTGTAAGCCACAAAGCCAGTATCAAAATATTATACCGGCAAACAACCCTATGGCAATCACGCATGTTTGCCATGGGTTGTTTGTGTGTACTTATCAATATTCTCTAAGGAGGTTACCGGACAACAAAGTAAAAAACCTATTGCAGTGATACAAGAGCTGATTTATAATAGTAGTCAGGCAAAACTGATTTATTATTACCCCGGCTGCCTCCTAGTCCAATTGTACTGACCTTACCTTCTTTTCACATATAACTCGTTAAATATCAGCGGGAATCAACCACAGAAGAACACTTTGCGAAACATACAGGTTATTTTTGTAATTTTAGCCTAACAAATTCCATCGCTGCATTGTTAAATAATATCAAGTTTTGAAGCGGGAAACAAACTGCAAATTTATATATGGCCGGAACTAAAAGCAATATAATCAATAGGGAGATCAGCTGGCTTCATTTTAACGAAAGAGTCCTGCAGGAAGCGTCAGACCCTTCTACACCTTTAATTAACCGCATCAAATTCCTGGGTATTTATTCCAATAACCTGGATGAATTTTTCCGAGTGAGGGTAGCCACAGTCAACCGCATGACGGACATGGAAAAGAACACTTTTTATGATAAAT
>JBAXXB010000462.1:0-2461 GCA_037128115.1 Bacteroidota bacterium | reverse complement strand
TGTCATCCTCATCGGCTTTATTGTTATCACGGTTATAATCCCGGTTGTAAGGCCTGTTGGATTCATATGGAGTAGGAACACGTTTAGCAGGTGTGACAGGCGCGTCCGGCGTGACAGTTTCAGCAGGCTTTTCCTGTTCACTGGTAATACTAACCTGCTCAACAATAGGTTTGTTCGCAGGTTTTTCTTCTTTGATTTTAGGAAACAATTCCGGTTCTGCTTTCAGAAATTCAGGCAAGGCTTCCTGCTTGGGTTTGAAATCAACTTTCCTGGCATCTTTTATCTTATCAATCGGAATGCGTTGCCGGGGGCCTTTTTGTGTAAAAACACGGGCTTTCTTTTCAGCTTCCAGAATGTCGGGTGTTGGGTTAGCAGCCTGTTGATCCAGTATTTGGTATACCAGGTCCTGCTTTTTCATGGTTTCGCTTTTGCGGATGTTGAACTGCTTTGCGATGTCACGCAATTCATTTAGCAGCTTACCTTCGAGTTCGCTCTTATCGTACATGCGAATTGGGTTGATTGGACGAATAAATGGGAGTTTAAATCGTATGAATTAAAATTATACTTTCATGTGAAAACCTGAAGAGAAGTTGGTCAGAATAATTACCGAGAAGATTCAGGAAAATTCAGAGTGGATTGTATTAAAACTGTGCAAATGTATGAATGTTTTTTGGATTTGGTTCACTTGTTCGTAATTTATTCCAAATCTGAATTAAAAAACGGAAATTCACCTGCAGAATCGGAAAGTTCCGTATTCTTAATTAAATTCGCTGCCTGTAAAATCTATCCCTCTAAAACATGGCTATAACACCACAAACCGATACCTTCAGGCATAAAGGCTTACGGAAACAATTGATCGATTTGTTGCGTGCAAAAGGGATTTCGGATGAAAACGTGCTTAACGCCATGAATACAATTCCCAGGCATTTCTTCTTCGATTCCTCCTTTCTTGTGTTCGCTTATGAAGATAAAGCCTTCCCTATTGGTTCAGGGCAAACCATATCGCAACCTTATACCGTTGCTTTCCAGAGCGAACTTTTAACACTCGAAAAGGGTATGCGGGTATTGGAAGTAGGAACCGGTTCCGGGTACCAGGCAAGCATACTTGCCGAAATGGGTGCGCGGGTTTTTACCATCGAAAGGCAGAAACTGTTGTATAATACACTGAAATCGCTCAACCCTCAGCTCGATTACCGGATACGGCTTTTTTACGGCGACGGCTATGCCGGTTTGCCTGCCTACGCTCCTTTCGACAGGATACTAATTACGGCAGCAGCCCCGTTTATCCCCGACGCACTGATACATCAGCTGAAAACCGGGGGCATACTGGTGGCACCGGTTGGGAAAAACGACGTACAGATTATGACCCGGGTATTTAAAATTTCGGATTCAGAGATAAAAACCGAAACCCACGGCAGTTTCCGTTTTGTTCCTATGCTGACTGATAAGGCGCAGGATGTATAATACCACACACTCTAAACATTCAGATTGTTTGGCAGTATGGGTTAATAAAAAAGCTTCAGTCTATTTCCGAAGTAATCATTACAAAATCATGCGGGCTAATACATCGCCCTGCTTTCATCCTTAGAGTTCAACAATAATCCCTATGGTAGGCAGCACCGTACCCGATACGCTGGGAAGGTATTTGAGGACATAGCGGGTAGGATCATTCGGGTCAATAAGCGGAATTCCATTTACATCACGCACCTGTACCAGAACATCCGGCTGTTTTGCTTTAAAATTATACAGGTTTTGAATATCGAGGTACACGTTGAGTGACCATTTCTTAAAGTAATACTCCTTATCTACCCTGAGGTCGAGCTGGTGAAAGACATCCAGCCGATTAGCATTGTAACTGTTGTAATCGAGGTAACCCTGCCCCCGCACATCCCAGGCCTGTATGAGCGATGACTTCGACTCATCGTAAGGCGTATAGGGTGCGCCACCCACAAAACGCCATTTCACGCCTATATCCCAGTTCTTTTTTAGCGTTGCCATCGCCGTTATATTAAGTATATTCCGGTTGTCCCAGGCCGAAGGAATAAAGTCTCCGTGTTTGTCTTCAAAAGAGGAGCGTACCCAGGTATACGAAACGGTTACATCCAGCATACGGCTGAGTTTCTCCCTGTAATACAATTCGGCACCCCAGGCCTTCCCTTTCGAAACAGGAATGACGGCTTCATCGCCCGACACACCGAAATCAGCACCCTTACTAGCCAGCGAAACTGAATCGTTGACCGAAAAAGGGTAGTAATTATACAGCTTATAAAAACCTTCGAGTGTGAATTTAGATTTTTCGTTGCGCCTGTAATCGATACCGGCAACGAAATGATCAGCCTGAATATAACGGAGTCCGTTAGACTTATTTACCAGTTCACTTGCCGGGGGAGATGACCTGTAGCCCATAGTAGTATATGCCGGGAGCTGATAATACCTGCCGGTATTAACATTTATGGTAAGC
>JBAXXB010000461.1:0-2468 GCA_037128115.1 Bacteroidota bacterium | reverse complement strand
CGGGGAGGTAATTAAATAATGGAATATTCAGCTCGCCTAAAGGAAAAGTACCACATGGAAGTTGTTCCCGCTTTAACGGAACAATTCCAGTACAAAAATCATATGCAGGTTCCTAAACTGGTAAAAATCTGTTTAAACCAGGGACTTGGTACCGCTATATCGGATAAGAAAATTATTGACGTGGGTATCGCCGAAATGACAGCTATCGCTGGTCAGAAAGCGGTTTCAACCAAATCGAAAAAAGATATCTCCAACTTCAAGTTGCGTAAAAATATGCCTGTAGGCGTTCGCGTAACTCTCCGTGGTCAGCAGATGTACGAATTTCTCGACAGGTTGGTAGCCATTGCTATCCCTCGTGTTCGCGACTTCCGTGGTATTAACGTGAAAGGCTTCGATGGCCGTGGTAATTATACTATGGGTATCACCGAGCAGATTATATTCCCTGAAGTCGTTATCGATAAAGTTTTGAAAATTAACGGTCTCGATATTACTTTCGTCACCACAGCCAAAACTGATAAAGAGTGTATGGCACTGTTAAAAGAATTTGGTTTACCGTTTAAGAAATAACGTACAAGATTATGGCAAAAGAATCACTCAAAGCCAGAGAAGTAAAACGGCAGAAACTGGTAGATAAATATGCTGCCAAACGTGCCGCTCTCAAAGCCGCCGGCGACTATGTTGGCTTACAGAAATTACCGCTCAACTCAAATCCGATCCGCTTGCACAACCGTTGCAAAATAACCGGAAGACCTAAAGGGTATATGAGGCAGTTCGGAGTTTCCCGTATCAACTTCCGCTTTATGGCACTCGATGGCCTGATCCCTGGTGTTAAAAAAGCCAGCTGGTAAATTCAAAAAAGAAACACTTAATTACAAGATACAAAATGATCACAGATCCGATTGCAGATTATCTTACTAGAATAAGGAATGCCGTGATGGCCAACCACAGGGTTGTAGAAATTCCTGCATCTAATCTCAAGAAGGAGATAACAAAAATCCTCTTCGACCAGGGTTATATTCTCAACTTCAAATTTGAAGATGATGCTATACCCGGTGTTATTAAGATCGCGCTCAAATACCACCCTGTTACCAAACAATCAGCGATTACGCAGATTGAAAGAGTAAGCAAACCAGGGTTGCGCCGCTATGTTGGAAAAGACAAGCTCCCCAGGGTCCTTAACGGATTAGGTATAGCCATCGTGTCCACTTCACACGGACTGATGACCGAAAAAGAAGCCAAGAACCAAAATGTGGGTGGCGAAGTAATTTGTTACGTTAGCTAATAAAAAGGAGGAAATAAGAATGTCGAGAATTGGAAAATTGCCGATTACGATTCCTTCCGGAGTTACAATCACGGTGTCAGACAAGAACCTCGTTACTGTTAAAGGTGGCAAGGGCGAACTGAAACAACAGGTGGATCCGGATATTATCGTTAAGGTTGAAAATAATCAGCTGCTGGTGCAGCGCCCTACCGAACAACAACGTCACCGTTCGATGCATGGTTTATACCGTTCACTGCTTTTCAATATGGTGAAAGGTGTAAGCGAAGGCTTCACAGTTAAACAGGAACTTGTTGGTGTGGGTTACAAAGCGGTAGTTACAGGACAATTACTGGAGCTTGCACTGGGTTATTCACACAACTTCTTTTTCGAGCTTCCGGCCGAAATCGAAATAAGTGCCATAACCGAAAGAGGAAAAAACCCCATTATTACAATGGTATCGCTCGATAAACAACTTATCGGACAGGTAGCGGCAAAAATCAGGTCGCTGCGTAAACCTGAACCATACAAAGGCAAGGGTATCAAGTTTGTAGGCGAAATACTGAAACGCAAAGCTGGTAAGTCAGCATCGGATAAATAATCATTGAGAACAGCATAATACTTTCAATCGATGTCATTCAAAGTAGATAAAGAATACAGGAGACTAAAAATCAAGCAACGCGTCCGTAAAGTCATTACCGGCTCAGGTGAACGCCCACGCATGACAGTTTTCCGCAGCAATAAGGATATTTATGTACAGTTGGTCGACGACCAGACAGGTACAACATTAGCAGCTGCATCATCACGCGCTAAAGGTATAGCGGATCAAAAAGTTACCAAGAGTGAGAAAGCCAAATTAGTGGGAAAACTCATAGCAGAACGCGCTCTCGAAAGCGGCATTCTGACAGTGGTTTTCGACCGTAATGGTTATCTGTATCATGGTAGAGTAAAAGCCCTGGCTGATTCAGCCAGAGAAGGTGGCATCAAATTTTAATTACAGCTATGGCAAACGTAAATACAAACAGAGTAAAATCGAGCGATATCGAATTAAAAGACAGGCTCGTCGCCATCCAGCGTGTTACTAAGGTTACCAAGGGCGGTCGTACATTCACTTTCTCAGCTATTGTGGTAGTGGGAAATGAAAACGGAGTCGTGGGTCACGGTCTTGGTAAAGCTAAGGAAGTACAGGCTGCAATTGCTAAAGGAATTG
>JBAXXB010000460.1:0-2511 GCA_037128115.1 Bacteroidota bacterium | reverse complement strand
AAGGTCGGTAAATTGAATCGGCAGAGGGTGGTCAATTTAGTCGGCATATCCAGTAGCTTCCTTTATTTTAGAAGTTGTTTTGGCTTGGTCGTCAATCAGCTTCAGGTATTGCTTCAGGAATTTGATTTCATCTGCATTATCCTTGGCAAACAAACCTTTGTCGATATCTTTTAACCGTTTTTGAGCGTTAAGCTTGTTGACTTTATCATAATCAGCAAAGTAACCTTCTTCTCCACTCTGTTCTTCTTCCATTTCAAGCAATTGGCTGGCAATGGTTTCTTTGTCGGATTCAAGATTAGCTATGGTGGTTTTATCATTCAAATAATAGCGGTCAATCACCAGTGTTTTAGGCACAAGGTCGCAATCCCATATTGTCTCTTTCTTGGTTTGCTTTGTTATATAAAGCTCAGCTTTCCATCCATCAGCAGCAATGATATAACAATCATCCTGCTTTACCTCGCTCCATAGAAGTATCTCGCATTGCTGACCAGACTTTGATCGTGTTATTCGAATTACGTGAGTTCCATTTTTTTGAATATTTAAATGAGTCTTATCTAATTTTTTTAGATCGACATAAGCCAGCCCCAAAAAACAATTACAAATAAATAGGTCTATATATGGTTTTTCTTTGTCAGTGTACTTATCACAGTTCTTTATTTCGTTAATTTCTTCAAGGTTTAATGCAATAGTGTCAGGCAAATAACCTTTAGGTAAATTTTCGTATTCTTTAACTGCTTTGCTAAAAGTGAAGATTTCCTTAATTTCCAACCATTTTAGAAATGTCTTAAAGGATTGGAATCTCTTTATAATAGTATTGTTTGTCAAATTACCCTTACAGGTATACTTATGTTCAGGTGTGTCAGTGTGCGAGATAGCTAAAAAGTTCACATATTTGGTACAAAACTCAATGTCATTAACGTCAGTAAGAGTTAAGGTTATATTATAATAATATTCATAATCAACAATTGAATTCCGAAAGCTCTTATAATCTTTTAAGCCTAATCCACCATTTAGAAGTATTTTTTTGTATTCATAAAATTGATCAAAAAATCTTAAAAAAGTTCTTGCATATGAATTAACGGGACTCTGCGGATGATTTCCGCTTAAATCGTTTACAATAGCTTGTTGACATAAACTTTTGGGATAGTATTGTAAGTACCGTAGAATAAGACTATCAACTCTATTTTTTAAGTTTTGAATTTCTTGGTTTTTTTCTTGGTAATCAGGCTCAATAGGACTAAATAAATTATCCTTTGTCATATGCGCCTCAACATATTGTTTATTCGTGTTGATTCTGATTACCTTCTGTTTATACTTGTAATAGATATAAATATAAGGATGACCATTCGAAGAATAGACCTTCAACTGACTTTGTGTCTTCATTTCAAACTATAATGACAGGTATGAATATCAGATTATACGAAGTTATTAAAAGTTGGGTTTCAAATCCTTTGAACTTTTTTGAACTTTTTCAGAAACTAATTTCGTGCTTTTTGTACCATTTTGAACTTGTATATATCTGTTTATGAATTAATTATGATTTACACAGGAAACAATATGAAATTTCGATAAAAAACTGCCTAATATGTTGTATATCAATAATTTAAGATATTATATTCAAGGATGACCACTCCGACAGGCCGAAAGCCAGGCACTTACAATTTAGTTTGTAAGTGCTTTTTTTATGCCGGGTGACTAAAAAGTGACTATTCTTACAGTTATAATACTCTGGCAAACAAGGCCTTTCCATTTTAATTAATAAGTCCTCCTAAAATTACCCTTTATATTTCAGGACAAAGAGCGCGCCAACAGGCATGTGAAATTTCCAGGAAATGGATAGAAAAAACCTGGGAATTTTGATAGGAACAGTGCAGGAGTTTGTTACCTCCACCACTACAGGCATGCCCTGGCAGCAGAGATCAGCGAAACACGGGTTGAATTCCCGGCATCACCTGATAAGCAGTTTCCCGTCGTAAACCGGGCTTCCTTTACTGATGATTTTATAGATATAGGTACCCGGGGGCAGGCTGCTGATATCGAGCGACTGCGAAATAGTGCGGGCATCCGAAAGCGGAAGGTCAAAGGTGCCTATACAGTCAGCCTTTGCATCGAACAACTGCAGGGAGCAATTTTGCAGGGCTTCCGTTTTCGAAACCACGTTCACCGTCACTTTTGTATGAGCCGGGTTCGGGAATAAACTAACCGAAAGCAGCTTGCCGGCGCGTTCGTCGGCCAGGCCTGCGGCACTATAGAAATGGATATCCAGTATGGGGTGGAATTCGATATTGTTCGGCGCCTTGCCGGTCTGCCCGTGGGCCGGGTCAATAAATGCCACACCGGTCACCTCCACATCGGGTATATTTACATTGTTTACATTGCCGTGGGCGATATGGCTGTCGATAAAGTTGCGGGCGGCGATATACTGGTCCACGTAGGCCGAAGAGGCCGCAGTGGTGCAAACCGGGTTCGGGATCTCCCCAATAAAGGTATTGGTCCCGTCGCTGAAAACCA
>JBAXXB010000459.1:0-2557 GCA_037128115.1 Bacteroidota bacterium | reverse complement strand
GGCAGGATATTATTTTGATGTGCTGGAGTTAAATTCTACCTTAGCCATAAAAAAGGCAAATGGAAGAAAAGGCATTATATCAAGAGTTACTTAAGTTGATAGTACCCAAAGAAATTACAGATAACTTTGATCTTATCGAGATTGTTGAGAGGACAAATATGATAACCTTATCCTTTGAAGAATTAACCAGCAGGATACCAAAAGCTTTGAGTGGGAAAGAAGTAGTCCTGGATGGCTATTTGAACCAACTGGAATTGCAGACCTTTCCTTTAAAAGACAAGACTGTTTATATAGCTTTACGCCGTCGACGCTGGAAAGAAAAAGGGGACAATACACAGAGTTTTAGTAACACTTATGAACTTCATGTAGAAGGGATGAAAACCACGAAGGAGTTCGGGGCTTTTTTAAAAGAGGAGTTTGGATTGCAGCCCGATGAATATAACAAGCTTTGGAAAAGCATTACAGGTTAAAGGGCCAACGATATACCGGTGGTACAGGGATGTACTTAGCGAATATGCTCAGGATAAGTCAATTATGCACAAACACGATATTGTCAAGGGCGACAAAGCAAGAACAATAATAGAAGTTCCCATTTTGCGGGCAGAGAATTTTGGAGCGAAAATGGCCATCGACGAAAAACATATAGGCGAGGACATATGCACTGTAATCAGTAACAGGGAAACAGGAAAAATAGCCATGCTGACCAAAAGCCTGAATTATTCTGATATTAAAGACATCTTCTTGCGAAACAAGCCCTTACTAGAAAATATCAGAAGCATAACACGAGATTTTTCAGGTTTGTTTGAGAAGGTATGTACAGAACTTATCCCCCATGCTACACAGATAGGAGACAAATTCCATGTCATAAGCAACTTGATGGATGCTCATCAATCCGTTAGAATCCGTTACCGGCAAAAAGAACTGGAAAAGCGCAGAAAGGCATATCAGGAGTTCAAGCACACAGAACAAGCCAGGTTAAAAGAATGCGAAAGGATGGGACAAAAGTTTAAATCAGATAAATTTCATTACAAAGAAGACAGGATGGACAACGGAGAAACCCTTCTGGAGATACTTGCCAGAAGCCGTTACTTACTCTATAGATATCCGGGGCAGTGGAACACAAAACAGAAAAGAAGGGCAGAAGTCCTATTCAATACGTACCCTGAAATCCAACAAACCTATCATTTATGTAACCAGTTCAGGATTTTGATGAGCACCACTAATATAGGAAAGCATTACCTGCAAATTGACCAAGAGTTACATCAATGGTACGAAAACGTTGAGATCTCTGATATTGATGAACTTATGAACTTTAAGTCTCAGGTAGAATCTAACGAAGATATTATCCGAAACTACTTTATCAATGGTGATACTAACGCTATTGCTGAAGCTATCAATAGCAAAATACAAAAACTTATTACATCTAACAATGGTAACAGAGACAAAGATTTTTTCTTCTTTAGGTTAGCCCTTTACTATGCCTAGCACATCAAAATAATATGTAGCCGACATTATTTGGTTAAACAGTTAATGTAGCTGGAAGTCGGAAGTTTGGAGTCGGATGAAGCAAGGTATAGAGCTTAATCCTCATTTTCATATACATAACAAAATTAAAATAAAAAAGAATATCCTGTTTTAGCGGTTTTTGCTTCGGATTTAACTGTTATTAAAAATAGTATACTTGGCTACTGACTTCCGACTTCGGTCTCCCGACTCCATTTTTATCAAGTCTCAGAATACAAACTGGAATGCTACTTTAAAAGCCATATTTTCATTTGCGGTAGGCAAAGCATAAGGACCATACCGGTAAAACCATCCAAATCCCAGATCGGTAACGCCAAGCCGTATCAACTTATTTAAGACAATTCCAGATTCAAAATATCCTTTATTGAAACTCTTTACATCCTGATCCAAATGGTTTTCGGGATGGCTGAGCGAACCTATACCAATATTTGTAACCAATTCGGGTTCAGGAGAAAAATATTTTGACTTGAAAAGCAATGTACCAAAATTATGACTTAAAAATAAGGATGCATACCTGTCGGAGGTGAATTCGTTCATCCTCATGGTAGCAAAACTACCCGGAGAATAAAGGTTAAACGAGATAAACGCTGCTTTAGCATTATAAAGGTTTACATAAGGAATATCCCGGTCGATAATTCCTGATTCAAAAGCAAAAGATGTTGTGCCTAAAAATTTTATAAAAAACGATTTTGATATCTTAAAGTCAAAACGGTTATATACATATTGTCCTCCCAGTACATTGTTAAAGCCATGTATTGCTGCAAACTGGATAATTGGATAATTGGTGCCAAGAGAAAGAATGGAACGTGTATTTTTCATAAACTTTTCGCCGTATGCATAGCGTATTACGACGGATGCTTCACTAAAAGTAAAATCGGAAGAGGTTACCGAGATATTTTCAGCGGAATTCAGCCGGTAACTATATTTATATAAAGGTTCACGATTAAAAACGGAAAATCCTGCTCCCAAAGTCATATATTTTAATATCCTTGAGCTAACATTTGCCTTATAACATTGTGAATGATCCATACGG
>JBAXXB010000458.1:0-2564 GCA_037128115.1 Bacteroidota bacterium | reverse complement strand
CCAAAGATGATTCCCGTATCCGCTGTAAGCACTTCTCTGGCATGGGGGATAGGCGTAGAAATAATAGGGCATGCACAACTCATGGCATAGGCAAATGTGCCGCTTACAGCCTGGTTAGGGTCATGGGTAGTAAACAGGTAAATGTCGGTCAATTGCAGGTACTCGAGCAGTTCCTCCAATGGGAGGTATTTATTAACAAAAATTACATGGTCCTGAAGTTCATACTGTTTCACCTTTTGCTCCAACATTTCCCTGTACTTTTCACCTTCCGACTTCACCACCTCAGGGTGGGTTTTACCAATGACCAGGAATACGACTTCAGGGCTTTTTTTGACGATAGCAGGTAAAGCATCCAAAGTTGTTTCAATACTTTTTCCGGAACTTAGCAGCCCGAAAGTAGTCAGTACTTTCCTGCCGGTTAGGCCATATTTTGCTTTCAGGAACTTTTCACTAAGATGAGACACTAAATGGGTGCCATGCCCTATGACTGAAATATTTTCTTCGGGCAGGCAGTAATCATTCACCAGGATGTCAGCCGAAGTATGTGTCATCACGATAATCGAATCACAAACAGCCTGTATGCTTCTTATTTTTGCCCTCAGTTCCGCATCGGGATGAGGCAGTACCGTATGGAAAACGATGACTACAGGCTTTGAGAGTTCATACAGGAATTGCAGAAACGCGGATTCCTGAAGCCGGTAAAACCCAAACTCATGCTGGATCAGAACTATTTTTACCCTCTCGTCGTTATTGATGGTAACAGCCATTTTTTTGTATTCAGCCACGGAGGAAGTGTTGAGAACGTATTTTACCTCAGCCGGGTAGCTGTATGTTGCATCCCCATTTTCGAGGGCACATACTTTCATGGATAAGGAACTGCTGAATTTGTCATTCATCGATCGGATCAAATCCTGCGAATAGGTTGCAATTCCGCATTCCCTTGGCGGATAGGATGTGATGACCAGAATTTCAGCCAGTTCCCTGGCCGGATCCTTGACCAATTCTCGTTTAGAAGAAACAGGCAAAATGAACGGTAAAGTCTCTTTATCAAGGATATATAACTCAGGAAAGGGGTATGAGCCCGAAACAATCGGATTGAAAACGATTTTATTTTTCATCATTATTGGTTTTGGAATAAGTTAATAATTCTGCCATTAACGCGGACAGGCTCACGGATGCACAGGCAATATGGGAATCGGCAGCACCGTAATAAATGAATAAGGTGTCGCCAAACAAAGCGGTTCCGGTAGGGAAAACCACGTTATTTACATCCCCAATCAATTCCCATTTGTATTCGGGCGAAAACAGGGCATAGGGCAGGCGGGCGATGGTTTTCGACGGGTCGTTTATATCCAGCAATGCTGCTGCGCAGGCTGAATATACCAGGCCTTTATCCGTATCCTGAACACCATGGTATATCAAAAGCCAGCCGTGTTCAGTTTCAATCGGTGGACACCCGCTGCCAATGTAATCAGCCTCATGCTCAAATGAAGGATCAAGTACAATGTGGTCCTGCATGTGCAGGAAATAATCTTTCCAAAACTCTGCAGTAAGCTCTTTCAGGCTTTTTACTGAAACAATCTGAATGCCGGGCCTGATACGGTGAAGAAACACCAGGTTCCCTTCGATTCTGCGGGGAAAGAAAACTACATTTTTGTCCCACAAGAGTATTTTCTCTTCAGGGTCTGCCTCCTGGTAGTAAAACTTATGGTTGTGATAATAATTTTCATTCACCTTGCCTGCCGATTCGACCAGGTATACAAATTCGGCGTATGTCATGGGGGGCACAATTACGCCCTGCTTTTTAAAATGCACCAGGTCTTTCGACGTTGCCAGGGCTCCACGGGCATTTATCCCATCATACCCTGTGTAAGTCATATAATAAGTCCCGTCAATTTTCACGATACGGGGATCTTCGACTCCCTGCGACTCGTAATCGAATTCCGGCACCATAAAAGGCCTGGTCCAGCGTTCGGCAATTGTAAGGGGACCATCCAGCCTGCAATAGCCAATACTGGAGTGGTTTCCGTTTCGTACAGCCCTGTAAAACATGTGAACACTGTCGCCCTCTCGGATAATAGCAGGATTCAATACTGCTTCATTTTCAAATTCCAACTCGGTACTTGATAATAAGATACCTTCTTTTTTAACCTCTATCATTGGATATATTTTTTAACTTTTTAAGTATCGGTTTAATCACCGCTGGCATGGTATCACCCAGTAATAAACTCCAGGGTTTGAGAGGCTCAATATGATCAAAGACCAGTTTCACAATCGCCAGCAGCGGTATGGATAAGAACATACCCGGAATGCCCCATAATGCATTTCCGGCGAGTACAACTATGATCGAAAAGAGTGCATTGATCCTGACTTTAGATGCTACTATTTTAGGCACAATGTAATTATTATCAATAAGTTGTATGATATAATATGCTACTAAAACATAAACTGAATACCAGGCTGAAGATTTGGTAGCCAAGGCAATCATCATGGGTAAAGCTACTGCTACCAACCCGCCCAGGTATGGTATTACGTTGAGCAAGGCACCGATAATACCTAGCATG
>JBAXXB010000457.1:0-2574 GCA_037128115.1 Bacteroidota bacterium | reverse complement strand
ATATCAATCAGTTTGGAGAAGTAAGGGCTCATAGTGGTGTGATTATTATCTGGGTTTTATTTTAACAATGAACTCGGTATACACTGCTGGTTTACAGATTATTGGACTGTTTCTAAATTATTCAAATCCGTTATTTATCACTGCTTTTCCACCTTCTTCGAATCTCAGGAGCAGTTCCTTATTGTCAGGGGATTCAAGGCGCTCCATCTTGTCGGAGCCAGCTATGTAAAAGGTTGGGAACGGTAGCTTTATCCTTGCCGTTCCGGCTTTAGTGGCAGTAATAGTGAATGAATTGACCATTCCATCTTTTTTGTTGGCACTTACCAGGAAAGCTCCCTCTGTCCGTAAGTTTTCGAAACTGGCATCTTTCCAGGCTTCAGGCACAGAGGGGAAAATCCGGATAATGCCGTTATGGCTTTGTATCAGCATTTCCTGTATTCCGGCTGCAAAAGCGAAATTGCCTTCGAGGGTGAAAGGATCATATGTGAAACTGCTATAACCCACTTTGCACTGATCCCCGTTAAGGTGAAAACTGTTTGGCGAACAAAAACAGGAAGCAAAGATACGCAATACCCTGGCGGCATCATCACCCCTATACTCCCGGGCATAGATGTTCGCCAGCCAACTGAAAGAGTAACCGCACCATTGGGAAGTGCCGTTTTTCTCAAGCCGGAGTATACTGTTTTCGATAATCTGCCTGTCTGACGCTTTTTCATAATCAAGCAGGCCAAGTGGATGAAATGCCATCAGGTGCGAAAAATGGCGGTGCGACTCCTCCAAAGGGCAGCCTTTTGCTATGCTGAGCCCACCGCTGTCGTCCAGCTCATATTCTCCAAATTGGGCTAGTATACTCTTCCAGTGGATGGCCTCTTCAGTAAGATTCAATTCCAGGCCAAGTTCAGCGGCTTTTTCAAAAGCAAACCGGCACAAGGCCAGGTCGTAGTTTGTCATATCGAGAAACCAGGCCTCCATTTTGTTATCCCGGAATTCAGGGCTCGAACTCATCGGCAGTTGCCGGACACCGTTTCTTACTTCTGTGATTTGTTCAAGGAAGGTTGCAGTTTCGGCAAACCAGGGATATGCCCGGGATTTCAGGAATTCCCTATCCATAGAGTATCGCCATTGCAAGTAAAAATTCTGTGCCAGCCAGCTACCTACGGTAGAGGAGAGGGCATACATATGCCAGCCTCCCATAGGTGCTCCGTCTATAGTGGAAACGCCAGGTACATTTATGCCTTTGGCACTGAACACTTTAGCTGTATAGTTTTCAAAACCAGTTTTGTGTTCCCAAAGCCAATCGGTGAAAACGGCTGCTTCTTCGGGATGGTTACCTGTATAGGCGGGCCAATAGCTGAGTTCCGTATTCAGGTCGTTGTGCAGATCACCTTTCCAGGGTGGTAGCTTCCCGTTGTCGGCTGTCCACACTGCCTGCAGGGTAACAGGAGGTGCTCCCTTACGTGAAGCAGAGCCAAATTTGTACATTTCCAGGTAATACTGTTTCTCGAGTTGGGCATCGGGAATGGCAACTGAAGACTGATTCCAGTATATGAGCCACCATTGTTTGTGATTTTCGGCCCCGGTCTCGAAACCGGTTTTTACTGCTTCCCTTACCAGCGAAGTAGCTGCAGTAACTCTGGGTTTATCAGTATAGTGCGAAGTAATGGTAAAACAGCCCTGTGTGCCTGATGCCGTTTTCCGAAAATTCACAGCAGCTTCATACTTTAATGGTCCCCAGGCTTGCTGCCGGTAGATGGTCATATTTTTGCGGGTTACCAGGCTGCCTTCGGGGTAATTGAGACGGCGAAGATCATTCCCTTCAACAACCTGGTTATCATGCGATTTTTCTGAATCTGTAGTGTAGGCCGGAGGGATAAGTTTTGGCACAAGTTCCGCTCCCTGCCATTCGTAGCGGGCAATTGGGCGTGTAGCATCCACAAAAGTGCGGAACACCACCCCGTTTTTCCACCTGATGGTGCATATGGCTGAGGCTATATTCAGGGCTGCAGATTCAACCGGGCCAAGCTGGCTGATGTCAAACTCAATGGCAGCCCCGGGAATCTTAGTTGGTGCAGCATCGCGGTCATAGGGCTCATCAGCGACTTTCCATACCGTGTCGAATTCGCCTTTTAAGCGTTGCTGGTAAGCCCAGCTATAGGTGTATTTGTCGAGTTCAGCCGTAGGCCTCAGGTCCCAGAGATCAGCCCGGTCGACCGAGAGGCGTAACATGCCGTTATGCTGCCATACCAGTACTCCCAGCATTCCATTCCCAAGAGGAAATCCACTGTCCCAGCGCTCAGGAATCGAAGAGAAAGAAAGGTCTCGTTCAGCCCCAGGTTGGGCAAAACTCTTAAAAAGTCCGAAAAATATGCAGAATATAAATACGACGACTCTGAGCCTATTCATTGGTGTAGGATTTTCAATGACTATCTTATCCTGATAGGACTGTAACAACTGAATTTCGAAAAAGAATTCGAATCGTAAAAATATCTTTTTTTTATGATATTTTAAAGCCTGAACATTACAGGGTCAACGCATTTAAATTTTAAGTATTTTCAATAAGAAGTTGTTATCCCA
>JBAXXB010000456.1:0-2575 GCA_037128115.1 Bacteroidota bacterium | reverse complement strand
TAGCTTTACCGTCCCTTAGTGCTCCTTAGTGGTCTTAGTGCCTTAGTGGTAATATTCAGGTGCAGTGATGCGGTAAAGGGAAAAAGTAATAAGGTTGAGGTTAAGGTTAGGTTGAGCCCGAAGAGTTCAATGCCTTCGGCGTTTAAAAGTTCGAAGAGTTGGAGGGTCAAGGGTTGAAGGTCGGGGGGTGAAACACAAAGTTGCACAAAGAAGGCAACAAGGTTCACAAAGATAGCTTTACCGTCCCTTAGTGCTCCTTAGTGGTCTTAGTGCCTTAGTGGTAATATGCCGGAACGGTGATGCGGAAATTGGATACAGCTTTAATGTGGCAATGAGATACTTTTAAAAATTAATTGTCAATCTTAATGAAGTGAGAATATTTTAGGCCTTTTTCATATAAAATCACTGTTGTCCGGGGAAAAATAAATTTGGCTGCTCAAATGATTGATATATAGCGTCCCTACGGGACTTTAGAGACTCGAGGGGTTACTTTAATTTCTACCAATATTCAGTCCCTGACGGGACTGTCCCGTTAGGGACAATATATTGGTAGAGAGGCCGATAAGAGTTGATAAAAGTCCCATATGGGACGACATATCTTTTTTACCGGACAATAGTGATATAAAATCATTTATTGGTAGTATGTAGACACTTGAAATGCGCATTACTCATACAAGCATCGAAAAAAATATACTTCTATTCATTCAAGAGAGCATACAGAGCCATCAGGTGAAGAGAGAATATTTTTGCGCACGTGCCATAAATAAGGAACGTTCGAACGAGGATCAATTTTTGGCTATTGGCAAATTAGCAAATTATTTTGAGTCATACATTTTAACATAAAATTCGCTTCTTTATCATTAGTGATTACAATAGGTTGAGGTAGATATAATTTATTATCATTTTTAATCATCATCATATAAATATACCCATCTGATTTAGCATCACATTCTAAGGGAAACCATCGAACACTATTAAGCATTTTTTTGACTGTTCGTTGGTCCAACAGATTATCCGTGCAAAGCGATTTAATGTTTTTTATTGACCCATCTGTATATACTTCAAATTCTAATATTTGAACGTAGTTACTGATGTTTAATGAATCCAATAATTTTGAAAATTGTGATAATAAAATATTATAAGAATCCTTATTGATATTGCCTTTGACTGAATAGGCTGCCCATGATACATCATTAATACAAGAAGTACAAAAGAAGTTATTTTGAAATAGATCTACTTTTTCTTGACAATTGAAACCCAATAGATTAGTTAGTTGAATTTGTTGAGGACTTGTGTAAAGTATAACATCATATCCTGAAATAAAATCACCGTTCTTAAAGTTTTCTGTTGTCACATCTGATATGGACCATTTTCCATCAAACTTTCCATTTTTTAGTTCTCCACATATTTTATGTTTCTTCTGTTTCCCATTATCAATCATATAATATTCCGACAGGTACATGCCATTCCCGTTTATGATGATTTGTTGCCCCTTTTTGTTGAATAAGCTTAAAACATAAGGTGTGCCTTTATTGAAACTGATGGTTTTCTCAACTTGACCATTTTGATAATAGAAATTCCAAATACTATCTCTAATTCCGTTGTTATATATGCCTGTTTCCTTAATATTACCAGTGGGGAAGAAATATTTACATAATCCATCAAGTTTTCCTCCTTTAAAAGTACCGGTAAGTATCATCCTTCCTCTGGAATCAAAATCACTAAATTCCCCATCAAAATATAAACCTTCAGCATCTATGTAAGCAATTCTATTATAATCCGCATATTGTTCAATCGTGACATCCCCTGAATAATCATAAAATACTTTAATCTTGTTAGTACCAAGGAGATCAAAAAAGGCGATCTGAGATTTGACATCTGTATAAAGAAGTACTAAGAGCAAAATGTATAGCAACCTATTTTTCATATAATTAGAAGATGAATTGTGCAATGGTACGTATAATACTTATTGATTTAATTCTGGCTCATCAGAAAACTGCAAAACCAATGTCGAATTTAAACTCTTTACTGCAGCTAAAATACAAGGACAACAAAATATTTTTGAAATAAAATAGATTGAAAAAAAGTACGAAAGTTCCGGGTTTCTCGTCTTCCTGCGGGTAGGTTCAAAACGAGTGATCAGCAGGGAGGAATGAAAAGAGATAATGCAGAGATAATGATTTGTTAGGGATAAGGTTAAGGTTGAGGTTAAGGTTGAGGTTAAGGTTAAGGTTGAGGTTGAGGTTGAGGTTGAGGCCGAGGAGTTCAATGCTTCGCGTTCAGGGAGTTTGAAGAGTTCAATGCCTTCGGCGTTCAAAAGTTCGAAGAGTTGGAGGGTCAAGGGTTAAAGGTCGGGAGGTTGTAACACAAAGTTCAAAATAAAGACACGAAGGTTTACAAAGATAGCTTTACCGTCCCTTAGTGCTCCTTAGTGGTCTTAGTGCCTTAGTGGTAATATTCAGGTGCAGTGATGCGGTAAAGGGAAAAAGTAATAAGGTTGAGGTTAAGGTTAGGTTGAGCCCGAAGAGTTCAATGCTTCGCGTTCAGGGAGTTTGAAGAGTTCAATGCCTTCGGC
>JBAXXB010000455.1:0-2579 GCA_037128115.1 Bacteroidota bacterium | reverse complement strand
GGCCAGGAATAGAAGGAGAGTATAGAGTGACTGGTCAAAAATATAGTACAGGTGTTCCAAGATCCACGTTTTTCTCGGGACACCCAGCCAAAGACCAGCGCCCTTATACGTGAGATGATTCAGGGTTATAGGGATATGAGGCACGAAGAGCAAGGCCGCCACCAGGGCTGCCGCAGTATACTGAAACACATTGTTACGTCGCGCCGCTATGTACCCCGACAAGCCTATAAGCAGGGCAAACAGGAAGCTGAAATAGTGGTTGTACATGCACAGGGCTGCCGAAAGGGTGAAACCGGCGAGGTGGAACAGCCTGGTTTTTACAGTATTCAGCTTGCCATCTTCGGTAAAAAACAGCTTTAGCCAGAAGTAAACAAGCATCAGGCCGAACAGCATCCCCGAGTCGTATGGACGGGCGATCTGGCTGTACAGTAGGGGGAATTGAAGAAAAGAGAGGGCTGCGGCTGTAAATAGACCGGCAGCAGTTCCGAACATCAGCCGCCCAACTTTATGGCCCATCCATACAGCAGCTATGCCCATGATTACAAAAGGCAGACGGACGGCCCATTCGGTATCACCGAAAATTTTCACCCATTGCCATAGGAAGACTTGTATGCCCCCGGGGTGACCGTCGACATAGAAACCTTTCTGCACCAGTTCGGTGAACGTATCGTAATGAAGCCGGTTGAGTGCGCTGAGTTCGTCGTTGGAGTATGAAAACGAACCGTAATGGTAAAAACGCAGAGCTGCTGCTACCGCCAGTATGACCAGCAGGAATAGGTTTTCAGGTTTTCTAAGGTTCGTAAACGTGATCATAGGGAAATATAGCGTTTAATGGTAGTGTGAAGCATGTCGGCTGAAATCATCCATGCCCTGTATTCTTTTATGTTAAGACTTCCTGTATTAACCGGGGAATTCTTGACTCTTTCCTTCTATTTATTCATTTCTGCCTTCTTTACAAGGGGTTTCTTTATGCTTACGCAAAAATCGTCAATCATCACTTCCTCATCGGGCTTGGCGAGGTAAAAGTAAACCAGCACCGAATCGTCAGCCGAAACGTTTCCTGGCACTTTCACCCCGAAATCGAAGTTGTTCCACTCACCTTTGATGGTGTGTTCGTGCAGGTAAGCCGGCTTGTACGAAACGGAACGTCCCCCGTGCCTGAAATCGGCAACCAGGGTTGTCCCGGTTGTATACTGATCGGAATTCACCTTCGCTGATATGTAAACAAAGGCTTCTTTGCTGGTTTTTAATACTGATAAGGGTAGGAGGTAAGAGAAACTGAAGGGATGTTCTGCATTGATCATACAAGCTTTTGAGCCTGAATACGCATCTGGAACAGACTGGGTAACACCCGATTCCGGCAGGCAGGGATTTTCGAAATCACAACACCGCTGCAGCAGGCTGACTGCATTTTCGTTTGGAGGGAAGGCAGCCTGCCGTGCAAGTTTTGCCGGTTTGTACGTTACCATATCCACCTGCATGTCGTCGATATATACGGGATTATTGCCATGGGTGTACCAATAGTATATTTTTACCTTTTGAGCCTTCAGACGGGCTACCGGTAATTCGCGGAACATTTCGGAAAGGGACCAGCGGCTTTCGCTGTCATTTATTGCTACCGGATATGTTTTGTAGAAAACGGTTTTCCCGCTTGCTGTGAAATCGAATACCAGTTTTACTTCCGACGAATTTTCGCCGAGAATCCTGGAACACACCCGAATATAACCGTCTTTTTTACTGAAATCCGTTTCCTTTTCGAAAACCAGGCTATAAGGTGAAGAAGGCTGTATACAGGACGATTTCTTGCCCGAAAAAGCCTGTTGGGTGCTTACCGAAGCAGGATTTCCCCATGGAGCTTCGGGCGGGGTTTCAAGGTTGGTGCGATAGACCAAGACCGAATCAATGGGATCCTCAGCCTTCAATATCCAGTCGTGGTAAACGGGACCCCGCATCTTCAGGAATTCCACATCCAGGTCATCCAGCAGCACTTTGCCCTTGCTCAGGTTCTGACAAGATATAAACAGGCTGTCGGAGACTGAACGGACAACAGGCAGGTAAACCACCATTTCGGCATACTTCCATTTACCGGTAATGAGTCCCGGCATAAGGTCGTGATGAGTTGACGAATATTTTGCCTTATAATTTCCGATGCTTACGTCAATCAGCAGGGATGAATCATTGGACTCAGCTCTATACCATCCGCCTATTTTGAGTATGAGGGGCCGGGTTTCCCTGTAGTCGGTCATGCTGCGGATAAAAAGCGGTTTCCCCTGCGAAACGCTGTCGAGGACCAATGCACTCTTACCTGAATGAGCTACAGATGAACTTTTAAACCCAAAAGGAAGAAAGAGTGGCTTATTGCTTTCAAAATCGGTGGTGTAAGACTGTTTTCCTAGGATTTCATCCTTAGGGATCATGAAGGTTGTACCCTTGCTAAAACTGAAGAAGTTTTCAAAATACGTTCGGGGGGTTACTGGCCCTGCTGGGTAGACCCAAATCAGTTGCTGTATATATTGTGCCAGGTTGAGTACCATAAAGCTTAGCAACACAAGAGGTAAAATCATCCGCCTGAGACTGTT
>JBAXXB010000454.1:0-2602 GCA_037128115.1 Bacteroidota bacterium | reverse complement strand
ATCAACAAAAAGAATCCCAAGTACAAACAAAGGCAAGGTTAATAATTGTGTAATCCCCAAAGCTATTAATATATATGGCACGTATTGCTGGTATTGATTTACCAAAAAACAAAAGAGGTGAAATAGGTCTGACCTATGTTTTCGGCATTGGCCGCGCCTCAGCCCAGGCTATCCTGGATCAGTGCGGTATCGACCGTAATAAAAAAGTTCAGGATTGGAATGATGATGAGCAGAATAACATCCGCTCCATTATCAACGACAGTTTCAAAGTAGAAGGTGCACTTCGTTCGGAAGTACAGCTCAACATTAAACGACTGATGGATATAGGTTGCTACCGTGGTGTCCGTCACCGTTTAGGACTTCCGCTGCGTGGACAGAGCACCAAGAACAATGCCCGTACACGTAAGGGCAGGAAAAAGACTGTTGCTAACAAGAAGAAAGCAACGAAATAAGAAAGCATTTAAAGTAAAAATAGTTTTACTATGGCAAAGACCACCAAAGTATCGAAGAAAAGAGTTGTTAAAGTTGAAGCTACCGGAAGGGCTTATGTTTCGGCTTCGTTCAACAACATCATCATTTCGTTGACTAACAATGCCGGACAGGTTATTTCCTGGGCATCGGCAGGGAAAATGGGATTCAGGGGCTCAAAAAAGAATACTCCTTATGCTGCCCAGATGGCTGCTACGGACTGTTCGAAAGTAGCCTATGATCTCGGACTCCGCAAGGTTAAAGTTTACGTTAAAGGACCCGGTTCAGGAAGAGAATCAGCAATTCGTACCTTGCATACCGCTGGTATTGAAGTAACTGAAATTCAGGATATCACTCCATTGCCACACAATGGTTGCAGGCCTCCTAAACGCAGAAGGGTTTAATCCGGTATACCGGCTTCGATATTTACGAATACTTAAGTTTAATAATACATAATCATAAGGCTTTATGGCAAGATATATTGGTCCTAAGACGAGGATAGCCAGGAAATTCAAAGAAGCTATCTACGGACCCGACAGTTCTTTCGAAAAAAAGAATTATCCTCCCGGACAGCATGGACAGAATAAACGCAGGAAGAAACAATCGGAATACGGAGTCCAGCTGCAGGAAAAACAAAAAGCAAAATACACCTACGGTATTCTTGAAAAACAATTCAGGAATATTTTCGAGAAAGCTTCAAGGAAGAGCGGTATTACCGGTGAAATCCTTTTGCAGCTCATCGAGTCACGTCTCGATAACGTGGTTTACCGCCTGGGTATTTCCCCTACACGTGACGGCGCACGCCAGCTCGTGGGACACGGACACATCACAGTAAACGGGAAGGTACTCAATATCCCATCCTACGAATGTAATAAAGGTGACGTGGTTGCCGTTCGCGAACGTTCCAAATCACTCGAAGTTATACAGAATTCGCTTCAGGGACGCATCATGCGTTACTCGTGGCTCGAATGGGACGGCGCTTTGATGACGGGTAAATTTGTTAATTTCCCTGAACGCGAAGAGATTCCTGAGAATATCAAGGAACAGCTCATCGTCGAATTGTATTCGAAGTAAAATTCTCATCTTGCATTATTTATTAAAAAAAGGACTTTTATGGCCATTTTAGCATTCCAGAAACCTGACAAGGTTATCATGATACAGGCTGACGAGTTCGAAGGCGTTTTTGAATTTCGTCCTCTCGAACCTGGCTTTGGTATCACTATAGGTAATGCATTGCGCAGAATCTTACTTTCTTCGCTTGAGGGATATGCTATTACCTCCTTACGCATCGATGGAGTTGAACACGAATTTTCATCGGTAAAGGGAGTTGTTGAGGATATTACGGATGTGATTCTGAACCTGAAAAAAGTAAGGTTCCGCAAACAAATTGAATCGGAAGAGAGTGAAAAAATCAACTTTACAGTAACGGGTAAGGATACTTTTACGGCCGGCGATATCGCAAAACACCTGTCGATATTCCAGGTACTGAATCCTGAGGTGATCATCTGCCACATGGAACCCTCCGTAAAACTCAATATCGAAATCAGCGTAAATAAAGGCAGGGGATATGTTCCCGCCGAGGAAAATAAAATTCCTACGGCACACCTGGGAACTATTTTTATGGACTCGATCCATACGCCCATAAAAAACGTGAAGTTCAGCATGGAAAACTACCGCGTTGAACAGAAAACTGACTACGAGAAACTGGTACTCGAAATTAAAACCGACGGCTCCATTCATCCTAAAGATGCGTTGAAAGAAGCGGCCCGTATTTTGATCCACCACTTTATGCTTTTCAGTGATGAAAAGATAACCCTGGATATTGAAGAGAAAGCCGTAGCCGAAGAATTCGATGAGAATACCCTGCATATACGTCAGTTACTCAAGACTAAGTTGGTGGATATGGACCTTTCGGTTCGCGCCCTCAACTGCCTGAAAGCTGCCGATGTAGAAACCCTAGGCGAACTGGTTGCCTTTAACAAAAACGACTTATTGAAATTCCGCAATTTCGGTAAAAAGTCGCTCACCGAACTGGAAGACCTGGTTAAGACCAAGGGACTTGAATTCGGAATGAATGTTGCGAAGTACAAATTAGATAAGGAATAAGCGAAATGAGACATCAGAAATCAATAAA
>JBAXXB010000453.1:0-2624 GCA_037128115.1 Bacteroidota bacterium | reverse complement strand
TACGAATTTCTTGCTGATACTTTTTACCTTTCGAACGATGCTGTTGTAGCTTATACCGGGCCGGGAAGTTACGGCTTTAACTTTGCTTCGCTTGATGTACATACACCTGTCACAAATAAATTATATATTGAAGTCAGAAGTAACATGGGTCAGTTCTATGATGGAAACCAGTTTACAATAAATATTTATGCCAGCTACAAATTCGGATCATTTTTAAGCCTTTCGCCTTCGTATGAATACGACAGGATCCGGTTCCCATCTCGCAACCAATATTTCAACGGCAATATTGCCGGTCTACAGGCGCTGATAATGTTCAATACTAAGCTTTCAATCAGTGCCCAGGTGCAGTACAGCAATATTGCACATGGTATGGTCACAAATATGCGCTTACGGTATAATCCGAAGGAAGGCAATGACCTTTATATTGTATTCAACGAAGGAAGAAATATTCAGCTCAACAGGGAAACGCCAGCCCTGGATCCTATTGCAAACCGGGGGATACTGGTGAAATACACGTATACTTTTATACTTAAATAACGTGTTTTGCAGTTAGATTTATTTAGCCAATTCATATTTTAGGTGGTTCAACGGTTTGTTGTTTTGAATGTTGAGGTATTGGAAGTGGCAATGAAAGCAGGCATGAGAAGTGGGGTATCTTAATTTCCCAATTGAGCTTTTGCATTATACAGGCTAAGTATTTATTAATTATAAAAACCACAGGTTTTTCTGTCCAAATTCCGTGAGGGAGTGATTCTCAAAATGAGGATAGATTTTAGCGACCATTTCGGGATAGGCTGTTGTAACGGGAATGTTCTGCTGGCTGATGCTTTTCCAATACATACGGCTGAATTGATACACCTGGTTAACAAGTTGTTTTACTAATTCCAGATCTTCGACCATTTCTTTCTTTGATGAACGAATGGTTAGTTTGATTGGGAAATGGTACTCGCGTGGGTGTAAATCACCTTCAGTGCCAAAGTAGCGGGTATTGTTGAAAAGCAGGTATTTGTTGTAACCTACTTTGATGTGTGATCCACTGATGGGCATTAATCCGGGGCTTTTCAAATCAAATCCCATTAACTCCTTGCTCTCTGTTTTATTTATTGTTACAACGATTACGGGAGTGTCACCTTCGCCTAAATCATCCAACATATCAAGGATAGGCTGTAATTCGAGCTTGTCGGAAATTTCTTTATAAAAATGAATAATGATACGTTTCAGGTTTTGCTTTTTTTCTTTGAAACCTATAACGGCATTTCGGATAGAACCGGCAAGCATGGTGGTTTCTTTCTCGCGGAAGCAATTGAAGGCTTCGAATATGCCTTTGTTGCTGAAACAAAATGCACTACCGACGTACCGATGAGGGGAATCCTGAGGCTTGAATGCACCTATGCCAATAATAATATCATCTTCGGGATCTTCAGCCAACCGCCAGGGAATACCGCCTAATTTGGCGAGCATAGCTACATAAATATTAGGAAGGAAGTAATAAAAATCATCTTTGGCAAGGTTTTCTTTGTACAACACCTGGGAGGTTATCCCTTTGTGCAATAGTTGTTCTTTTAGCAAGTAATATGCCTTGTGCTGAGGGTGATCTTTATTCAGTTTTGATACAGGGCTTACATATACGGCTATGTAAGTTGTATAAGGGGCCTTTGTAAAGCTTTTGATCTGTTCAGATACTTCTTCAAATAAGTTATTGGTATCTGTGAAAACAATCTTCTTTGCGTCTTCAATAAATATATTGTGGTTGATAAAGCTATGAAGGCTTTTGGAATGCTTTTGTACACCATTTACCGGTTGATGCCAACCGTATTTCATATACTTGATTATTGTACGATCTATCAGGTCAGCGTCATCGACATGATGAATAAAGAAAATTTTGTGCTGACCTGAATTTATAGTTTCGGCAGGTTTATAGGTGCTAATACCATAACCCGGATTAACATTTTCACCTTCTTTAAATTTTAATTTGTTGGATTCCGGACTTACATGGTAAACCGAATTGTAAGCGACAGTATGGAAACCCTTATCAGAAATGTTTAAAATTTCTTTAAAGGCCGGAATATTAATATATAAAGTAAAAAATCTCTTAATGAGGCTTTGATAGATTGGATATTGATTTTCAAATTTGCGTGTTTCTGTTTCGTCGAGCAACTCCTTAGCCAGACCATAATTCAAAATCGGAAACTGGGTTTCGATACTGCCAGGGATATTATTATCTTCTTTATGATACCTGTAAATGATGCCGTTAGAAATGATATTTTTAAACAGATCAGGATCAGTATCAGGCAATTCATCGAGGCTTTTGCGTGAGACGCGGGATTTACCATCGTATGCTATCAGCAGCTCATAGCCTTCGGTAACACTTTTATACTGAACTTTTAAAGAAAATTTGAAGTATCTGCGATAGTCTTTATGGGTGATAGAATGATCCTCGATCCATACCTCCACATCATCTACGAAATTTGGAAATACTATAACGCCTTCTTTGCTTTTGAAATACTGTAGAATCTGATAGCGGTAATATTTCTGAGTGAAATTTATAGCATCGAAAACATCTATTTCTTTTCACTACTAACCGACTAAATTATAAAGAATAAGGGCTACCGCCCTAAGGTTTC
>JBAXXB010000452.1:0-2634 GCA_037128115.1 Bacteroidota bacterium | reverse complement strand
TATAGGCATAATTACCTGGCGAACAAGCCCTTGTTATTTAAACAGCAGACCCTAAATAACTCGTTCAACTAAATTGAAGAAAGGCTGCTCTTTGGGCAGCCTTTCGCATTCCCGGGTTTTCACGATGGCTTAGGGGAATAAAATCGCTAGGTAATGCCTGGACGACTTATTTTCCGATCAGGAAAGTCTCTATAGAATGGTGCCCGACCTGGATTTGAACTTCGTTTCTGTTAACCGAAATTTCTTGACGTGGGTATTCGAGCAGATTGGTTTGCTGGCAAAATGTGAACGGCCTAAAAGACCTAAACCGGGAATTTACATCTTTGCCTGTTATATCAAAAACCCTTACAATAAACCCATCAGAGTCTTCCGCTTTTTTGACGGTCGAAATTATAATATTGTCATCCTCAGTGGAGAAGAAACTAAGTTCAGAAGGGAGTGAAGCTTTCTTATACATAGTGGGGTTAACAACTATATGCATCATCTCGCTGGTCTCCAAAGCTTTGCGGTATCCGTTTTGCCAGCCGGGTGCATGTGAAGTCATGCTGAATGAAAAATGGTGATCGCCGGTTTGCAGGTACTCGTTCCCTTCGCTGTGGCAACTACGCCTCGACGCCAGTAAAAGAGGCTGGAGAATAATATTTTTAGCCTGGTCTGTGGTAGGGTCTATCCAGTCTGCAACGGCCACACACGAGCTGAGCGTAACACCGCTTGTGTTATCGCTTGCGCTGATCCAATTCTGTATTCCACGTGGATGCATATCTTTGCACAAGGTCTTGTGCCGTTCACCGGGAGAACCCGCCATCTCATCTTTCCCTATATTGAGCACACCAAAAGGAACCTCGTAACTCACCAGGGCATCTGTCATTTTGAGGGGCATCGCCATCCTGAATTCGCGGTATAACTCTCCATCCCAGTTGAGGACTGCAATATCAAACTCAATGCGTTTCTCACAATTGTAAACTGTCAGTTTCTCTTCAATTTCAGCATTGCGTATTTTACACCGGAATTGATATTTGCTGAATATCCGGTTGCTGTCCAACAGGATCCAATCGCCCGCATGCAGGCTGGTTTTGTCGAAGCCATCCATGGTAGGTTGTTGTATATCAGCAAATTCACCTGCCCCGGTTCCCTCTGAACGCATGGTAAATACTTCACCACCGAGGAATTTCACTGTATCGAGGAGTTCCTGTTTTGTTTCTTTATCATAAATACCTGACAAGCCGCCTTTCCCGAATTTTATAGTATAATAGTCGTTCTCTGCAATTCCTGGAACTGCCGGAGGTGTTCCTGAAATCCTTCCAGTACCGATGATTTTCGTTGAGTGCGTAAGATAAAAGGTCTTGTACCCGCAGGGCGGAACGTTTCCGGCTTCAAAACTGAACCCTTCTGAAACTGATCCGGCGGAAACGCAGGCTTTCCCCTCCGCATCCGTAATAAGCCAATCCCTCTCAGCATAACAGGTGTTCTTCAAAGAAATAGTCCCGTTCCGAACCCAGTTCAGGCTATTAAATACAACTAACAGGATACCTTTTGCTGTATCGGTAATAATGGAGGACGCCAGTTCATTGAGCGACTGATCCAGTATAGCCTGAGCTTCATTACGCGAAAAAAGGTATTTCTCCAGGAAAAGATCGTCGGTAATTTGCCCGTTTTTTCCTCCCCATCCGTGATCCGGGTAGATCTTGGCTTCCCAGGCGCGATTCAAGCGTTCATAAGGATATTTTTCAAAGTTTCCCCTTACCAGGGCATTAGCGGTGGCGAATTTTTCTGCCATTGGCAGCAGAATATCTGCCTCGCGGCTTGCTGAAATTGCTTTATGATGTGTAGGCCCATGAATGTACAACCAGAGTGCCGGCCTTTCGCCCCTGATTTCCGGGATTTTGCTGCCTGCCTGTTTAAGCGATTTAAAGAATTCGGGAGCAGTTACAATCTTGATTTCAGGTAGACTAACATGAATAAATTGCTGATCGTTTACTTCCAATTGATGTATATCTCCCCATTGCTGTATAATCTGTCGGTAGTCTTTTGCCGGGCTCATATCCCAGTCGGAGAGTATTGGTGTTACAGTGCGCTGTTTATCAGTAGTATAGTATTTATTAAAATATAATGCCTGTTCCGAAATACAGAGTGCTGCATCAAAAAAGGTCTTATTCAATTGGGTAAAAGCGTCACCATAATGCCCGGGCGAAAAAGCTGTAATATGGGATCCGTCGGGGCTGTACCATCGATAGAGACCTTTTTCCTGGCGGCTCAGCATCAGGTTGGTAGTGCCGGATTTTGCCATGATTTGTGGCATTTGAAGTGTACGTCCTGGCACATCTTCATTCCAGTATATATCTGCCGTATAATTAAATTCCTTTTTTAACCAGCGTGCCCCGAAATAGAACTGCCGCACCAGGGCTTCACCTGAATAAAGTTCCTCGTAGGGTTGATTGTAGGTTGAACCACAGGAAATAGTACCATTATTCAGCATTTGCTGTACGAGCGAATGTTTTTCAGGATGTCGGCTGACGTATTCCCTTATCATCAGTGCATCTTCTATGTCAAAGCGGTATCCAGGGTCCTTCGAAGCCTTTTCGAATAAGGGTGTCAGTAACATGGTATCGCGCAGTAACATGCATTTTTCAGGCG
>JBAXXB010000451.1:0-2658 GCA_037128115.1 Bacteroidota bacterium | reverse complement strand
CCACTTTCTTTGCTGGTGTGGGAGTAAAAGGTGAATTGGGCGTTGTGGGTGTTGGGGCCAAAGCCGGCTTCACTGTCACCATGGATGACAATTATCAGGTTCAGGATGTGGGTGCAAAAATGGATCTGAATGTTAATGCCGGCATTGGCCCTGCCAAAATCGGAATTACCGGTACCGGAACTTACACGGTAATGGAAGGAGCCGGGTCTAAAGTATCTGTACAGGGAGGCAATTCAAAATAAGAATTGGCTGATTAAGAATTGCTGGGAACAGGGTTTTCGGCAGGGATATCAGCCCCCAAAATCAAACATATTGCTGGCTTTTTCCTGGAAGACCATTGGGATTTTAATCTGTTAATAATTCGTTTTATAAAGATCAAAACTTATCCTGGTGAATCGGGATGGAAACTTCCTCCAAATGAAATATGTAGCTGCATTTTTGTTGAGCTGTCTTCTGTTATCGCCCTTGCTGATCTTTTCGCAGGAAGTGTATCAACCCGATAAAGCGGGAAAATTTATACTAAAAAACAACTTAAACATCTGCCCCGGAACTGATAAAGAAGGATTTGCAGCGCGCCTGACGATTGTGGCCGAATGGCTTCACCGTAATGACAGTATACTGCTGCATCCTAAAGGTTTTGATGCAAATGTATCGCTGTTGGGAAATACCTGCAACACTGGTGAGAAACCCGGTGCTGACGAATACGGGAATACCTGCCTGATCAACTTTTCCTTTCATCATTTCTACCTGGAAAAAGGCGTGCCAACGTCCGCTACAGACTGGTCGGCTCATGATTTCGAACTGAGCATAAACAATCCTATGGGTAGAATGGGCGTCCGCCTGGGGGAAAGAGGTTTCGAGTCGGGGGATGATCCGAAGTTCGGGAAATTGTTGGATGCTGCCAACGAAAACCTGGAGAAGTATTTTGCCGCCAGTCCACCGGAAAAGGACTTCGCTCCGGGTGTAAGGCTTTACAAAGGCAATCAACTACTAATCTTCAATCCTGACCAGCCAGACTTCTGGCTGCCTGTTACTGTAAAGGCGGTAATGGAAGCACTTTTAATGTATTACAAAATCAGGAAAGAGGTGGATACAGCCAGGTACAATAAATCCATGGCTGAGCTTGCCCAAAACGGGATCAAAATGCCGGCAGCCGATCCAAATACATCTGTGTACGACATTATGCTGGAAGAATATAAACGTTTTAGTCCTGAGGAGTTAAAAAGCCCGGCTTTCAGGAGTACTGACGATGGCGTTTCCGGGATCAATGCCCATGGCAAAGGCAACCAGGTTGTGAAATTCAACCCTGCATGCTGGAACAAGAACCTGCCGAAGACTGCGGTTCAGTTTATTTCATTGGAATATAAAACCCGGTCTTCGCAGGACCTGGAAACGTTTTACCGCGACAATGGCCGGCTGAAAGATTATGTCGGACTGTTTATCAATGCCCTGCCGGTTGAACGGCTCGGAGAATTAATGCTAAACAAATAGTCTATGCGAACAGCACGTTTTGCCAGGTTCTTCCTGGTCGCAATACTCTTCCTGGCAACCTTGAGTCCTATGAATGCCCAGGAATCGAAACTCCTGTCCGATAAACCGGGCACTTTCAAACTGGTAGATTGGGGCGTCTATACTCATTACAATTGCGGTTTCACCAAGGCTGAAACCACAGCAAATTACCAGGAGTTGATAAAACTTACTGATGCCGTGCGAAGGAATTCCGTGATAGGCAATCCTAAAGGATTTGATTGCCAGGCAGTTGTTTATAGTCAGAACTGTGATATAGCCGAAGGATACGGAATCCCTTGCCAGATCAGTTTTGAATTTCGTTCATGGAGCATGAAAAACGGTAAAGCGATACAGTGGACTGTAGAACCTCCCTCATGGTCAATTTATGTTAACAATCTGAAAACCTTTGCCGGGAGCGGGTTCAATTTTTCCAGCTATCCTCCTTCTGATATGGCAGCTGGGTTCGATTTGAAGCCGTGGGAAAATGCAACCCGTAAAGTCAACCAGCTGTTTTATCAGCCTGGAAAAAAGGAAAGCATTGGACGGGGTGTCGACAGGTATAATGGAGAGACTGTCATTGTTTTTAATCCCGGCAGGCCTGCCTATTGGATACCGGTTACCATCAGGGAAGCGTTCAGCCAGGTATTCGCTTACTGGAAGCTTAACCCTGACAGGATAGCTTCGGAAATGGTGCTTAAAGAACTGCAAAAGGAGTATGATAAATTTACAGAAACTGAACGCGAAGGATTTGCATACGATGGTGATCCCGGTTCCATTTCCGGAATAGGAAGCGATAACCGGGAACTGCCTTTGATGAAAGTAAATCCCTTATACTGGGATAAAAGCCTGCCCCGATCATCTATTCAGATTCTTGGCTTTTATTGCCCGGCTGATAAAGAATCTGTCAGGAACGAAGGAGAAGTGCAGCTGAAAAACAACCAGGGGGAATGCTATTTAAACAGGTTTATCGAATCACTGGATGTCAATATTTTAGCCGGATCGGTGCTTGTAAAATAGCAGGTATTATAAAACCGGAAACTTCCAGGCTATTGAGACCATTATTTTGCTGATAAGCATCTACTTCGACAGCAGTGCACTGCTTTCCCGGGATAATAGTAAATTGCTGCCTGACAAGCCTGGCACATATAA
>JBAXXB010000450.1:0-2667 GCA_037128115.1 Bacteroidota bacterium | reverse complement strand
TATAGATATACAATGATTTCAAAGAACGTTTTTATCTTTTAAGTGGACACTAGTGGGGAGTACTAGAAAATCAGTTTCAATAAGAAACCAAAACCTGATTCCTGTTCCCATTGAACTGAGGTGTTTGTATTCCCCGGATTTTGACGGAAGTTTCGGCAACATGAGCTGAAATATAATCGAACAGTTCACCTGACGTAATGGACTTATCAGCATTTGCATCAGCTTTCCCTTGCAACCCTGCACATAGGTAATAGGTGAAAAGACCGGTTTCGGAGGAATCGAAGCCAAGAGATGTCTGATCGAAATCGGAGGATGAGAATACCGTAAAATTTGGATTAGCTAACCAAGTCTGGTAGATCTGAGGTTTTATCTTCGCACCTTTGGACGCAATCAAATTTTTGGCTTCATTTGATTCAGAGGATCGGGACATACCACTGAAGCAGGCATCCATAAATAAAGTGACACTCTTTGCCTGAAGGCTGTTAAGGCTTTCATAAAAAGTGCTAAGTTCATATCCTTGTTTGTCAATGGCTTCTATTCGGCCATCATTGGGAAGCAGATAGACTTTGTCGCCATTTTTTGATGGAATGCCATGGCCCGAATAAAATATATAGACTTCAGTTTGCCCTTTTACAATGGCTTTCTGCAATTCGCCATAAGTGGGATTGAACTTATTGTCAAAGAAGTTGCCATTAACTTTTTCATTAGTAAAATCCCATATCTTATCTTTATCAATGCCAAGCACGTTGCTAAAATAATCTTTCATAACAGCGGCATCATTCGCTGCGTATGGCGCAGGTGCGAAATATTCGTATTTTTCGATGCCGATAATTATACCAACTGCATTAGGCCGTTTGCTTTTTGACGGAGGAGCTTGTTTTATATCAATAATATTGGCAATATTAGCCGAAATCCGATCGGATTTGTATTCAAAACGTGCCACCTGTGTTTTGAGACGGTCAAGATCAGCTTCTACAGTAACTATATTAGCCAACGGAGGTTTTTTATTTAATGCAAGCGGGAGTTTGAATGAATTTAACTCCCCGCGATGAAATAAGTTTGTCAAACTTATTGAAACAGGTAGATTATCGGTTACGGTTATTCTTTTATTCGGACTCATAGCAAACCATATTTCTTTTACTTCTCCAATGCCAATGTCACCAACATTACCACTTAATTCGGGGATGTAAATATTTTTGTCCGTTGTTGTAATAACATATTTAGTGTCTTTGGAAATATTCTGACCAATATTTTGAATGAATAATTTGATTTTGACTTGCTCACCGGGTTGAATTAGCCCATCTTCGTTCAGTGCACTCGTTCCTTCTCCAATATCAATAATTTCAAGGCCTGAAAAAACAAGTTGTGGTTCCTGAAACTGATATGTGTTCATCATTAGGAATGACGGGTCCATATCATAACCAAAATATTCAGAAACATTGATTTCGAGCTTATGCTCGGCCGATTTTATGTTCATATCAGCTGTTAAGTTTATTGTAGCCGTAACAGATTTGCCTGGATAAATAAACGAAATTTCTTGTCCGTCAGCAATATTAAGACCAGGATCGATCGTGTTGTCTTTTACTGAGATTTTTAATCCCTGTGCTGGTCCTTTTCCTTTGTTAGAAATGGTGAGTACGAGCCTCGCTTTCTCCATAGCTTCGAGAATGCCATTCTTGTTGTCATCTTCAAAGGCTAGGTTCACATACAGGTTGGGCGGCAAACCGCGTGAATATTCCTGTTTTAAGGTAATAATAGTTGGTTTGCTTTTACCAGATATGACCTTCTGAGCTGCAAGATGCCAACTGATACCAAGGCAGAGTAGGAAAATTAAAAACTTCTTCATTGTACGTATAAATTAGTATGTGAACTACCTATTTTTAGAAATGCTTATCTTAATTGATTTTTCCTGAAAATCGGGCATTGCAACTTTGCAATCGGCGAGCCAGTCCTGAAATTTCTTTGTGGAAATTGCCTTTGGTATTGTATATCCATCAGTCAACAAGGTGGCATCAGTTAAAATAGGTTTACAATAAGGTATGGGTGAAAAAACCACATAGATATTGTTATACTCTTTGCTTTTGTAGGTAAAAAGTTCAATTTCATCTGCTCTAGAACTAAATTTGTTCAGGGCAGTGTTATTGGAAAATAAGATATATGGTTTATCTCCTTCGATTTTTACTGCATTCTCATTGCCCATATTTAAATAAGGGAAAAGTCTACGGGTAGTTTCACCATCTTCATCAATAAATACCGAAAGATATCCATCCACTGGTGACTTAAAATAAAGGAATAAACTTTGCGAATCAATAAAGTCAGTAGTTTCACAGTCTAGTTGCGGACATCGCAAGGTAGCTGATAGTAATATTGCCTTTTGTCGTATATCACGGGCTTCACCTTCAATATTACAGGTTATCCAAGTGATCTTTTCTTTGTTTTTATGGTTGTATATCACTTCCTGTATTTCATCTTTGAATTCTATATTATTCGTTCTGATCCATTCGCCTTTTACCTTAGTTGAACCAATTATATTGTAGGAAATGGATCCGTTATTTACATTAATACTTGCATCCTGTTCAACATAAGTCCCGAACGAATTTTCGATCGCATTAATTATAGGTGAGTTCTAAAAATTCGATTTTCTGACAATTTTAACAAATGAAACAC
>JBAXXB010000449.1:0-2670 GCA_037128115.1 Bacteroidota bacterium | reverse complement strand
AAATACTATGGCCCGGCGAATAAACTGAAACAACTGGTGGATACCTGTCACCAACTTGGGATTGCCGTGATAGGTGATATGGTTCTGAATCACGCTTTTGGCACATCCCCCTATGTGATGTTATACTGGGATAAGGTGAACAGCCGGCCTTCCGCTGAAAGTCCTTATTACAACACTGTTGCCAAACACGACTATAATGTCGGGAACGATATGAACCACGAATCACCTGACACCAAGACCTACGTGGGTAGAATACTTCATTACTGGCTCGAAGAATTCAGGTTCGACGGTTACCGTTTTGACCTCTCAAAAGGGTTCACTCAAAACAATACGCTGGGAAACACTTCGGCCTGGGCCAATTATGACCAATCGCGAGTAGATATTCTCTCGGCATATAACGATACTATTAAGAAGGTAAATCCGAACGCTTACCTTATTCTTGAGCATTTTGCCGATAATACCGAGGAATATGCTCTTTCACAGAAAGGCATGCTGCTATGGGGAAATATGAACTATAATTACAGCGAGGCAGCTAAAGGGGTAACAGCCAACAGTAACCTGACCTGGGCAGCTTACACTTCGCGCGGCTGGTTGCAGCCCAACCTGGTGACCTATATGGAAAGTCATGACGAAGAAAGGCAGATGTTCAACTGCCTGAGCAGCGGAAGCAGCAGTGGCACTTATACCACCCGCGACTCAGCCACTGCACTTCAACGCGCCGCCCTGGCAGCCACCTTCTTTTACACCCTTCCCGGACCGAAGATGCTATGGCAGTTCGGCGAACGCGGTTATGACTATTCGATTAATTATCCTTCGGGCACTTCAAGCAGCCGCCTCGATTCAAAACCTCCGCGCTGGGATTATATGCACAATACTAACAGGGTATACCTGTACAACCTGGTTTCGTCGCTGATAAAACTGCATAAGGAAAACCCGGTTTTCGAAACCACCGATTTTGATTTCAGCCTACTGGGCGCCATGAAAAAAATCAGGCTACGGAACGATTCAATCTCGATGGTGGTTGTTGGGAATTTCGATGTCAAAGCAGGATCAATCAAACCCATTTTCTATAATACCGGCGAATGGTACGAACTCTTCAGCTCTGATTCTCTTGATGTGAGTGCCACCGATGTTAGCCTGAACCTCAATGCCGGCGAATGCCGCATCTATACCAACCACAAACTGCCGTTTCCTTACCAGGTCGATGATAACATGGCTGATAACGGATCGGTCATTATCGCGCCCAACCCGGTACACGAAGGCTGTTCCATCAAAATTACCTATCCCGGTATAACCAGGTGCATAGTAGGAATTTACAGTGTGAATGGGTTTCTGGTGCAGGATATTTATTCAGGGAAGATCGAAAACGAACTTTCGCTTCAATGGCAGGCGCCAGCAACGGGAACTTACTTGCTGAGAGTTCAGACCGGGAACCGGGTTATTGTTAAGAAGGTATTAGCTGTGAAATAGCCAGTCACCAGCGCTGGCCAAGGTCAAATTTTCCTTTAGAGGCAGTCTGTTGAAGATCAGGCTGACTGCCTGATTTTCAGGGTAGGTTTAAATATTTTTGTCTGGAAATTGATATCGGCGGCCGGGTTGTTCAGGCGCTGCAATAGTAGTTTTACACTTTCACGGCCCATTTCGTACCCTTTCTGCACTATGGTCGAGAGCTCCGGGTTAATAATGGAGGCGTTTGGTCCATCACCATATCCCATCACCGAGATATCTTCGGGAACCCTGAACCCGTTTTGTTGTAGAATCTGTATTACCTGTATGGCGGTGCTGTCGTTCACGGCAAATATACCATCAATTTCAGGTGCCAGGTTGAGTATATGTTGCCGAAGCGTTTGAACCTCTTCCCGGGTATCGCATTTCAAAATACGATCCTCGCGCAATTCAATTCCGGCTCTTCGAAGCGCTTCGCAATACCCGTTCCGCCTGTCGCGGCCAATGAGCAGGTGCTGTGGTGCAGCCAGGTGTATAATATTACGGCAGCCCTTACTTATAAGATACTCCGTTGCGATGAGCCCGCCTTCAAAATCATCGGTAATTACCTTATCCGTTTCCAATTGCTCACACACTCGGTCAAAAAGCACTATGGGTATTCCATTGTTGAGAGCCTCCATAAAATGCTCGTACGATTGAGTGGTTTTACTCAGCGAGACCAATATACCATCCACCCTGTGATCGATCAGGGTTTGAAGGTTGATCATTTCGCGGTATTGATTTTCGTTCGACTGGCAAATGATCAGGTTATATCCTTCTTTATGGGCAAGCTCTTCAATACCACTGATCACCGAAGAGAAAAAATGATGGACAATAGTCGGGATAATCAGCCCTATGGAATAGCTTCGCTGGCGTCGCAGGCTTAGCGCTAACACATTAGGCCTGTAATTGTACTTCTCGGCATAGTTGCGTACCAGGTCTTTGGTTTCCTGGCTTATATCAGGATGGTCCTTTAACGCCCTTGAAACGGTTGATATAGAAACATTTAAACTTCTTGCAATATCTTTTATTGTCAGCTGGGGAGTTTTCATTTTAGCGGCCGGAACGGTAAATTTTTCAGATAAAGATAGACTATTTTTTCAGAAGCGGTATAATTTTATAGTCTTAGGGCAGGGTCAACGCATTTAAATTTTAAGTATTTTCAATAAGAAGTTGTTATCCCAA
>JBAXXB010000448.1:0-2689 GCA_037128115.1 Bacteroidota bacterium | reverse complement strand
AAACTTAAGTATTAGGCTTTTTATAAATACAAAAAATCGCGGAGTGAAATGTTAAACACTCCGCGATCAGTAAATTGGTAAGAATAACAATAGGCAAAAAAACTACCCTTAGCTTCGAAATAAAAGGAATCCAGAGTAATTTATCGGTAATTCGTATTTAGGGTTGCCTTAAACTCTTTACTTCCTGCAAGTTGCGTCGCGTCAGTCCCAAATAAAGGGCTATACTTCCCATTAGGCAAATCTTTAAATGTATAGGCGTTACAGGCTCTCGCAACATCTACATATTTTGTAGTTGCCGTATTGATGGCTGATGCTGCCATATTAGCTAAAGCTCCTATTGCACCGGGAGCTCCTGTTGAAACGGAAGCATCATAAGTAACGGAGCCTTTCCTTGTGTATAAGATTTCATTAGTCTTTGTTGATTTCATGATATATTCGACATCAACGTAAACCTTTGCTGCAAGGCCCGATTTGTCCCATTTATTTATAACAGTAAATAATACAAGATCTGCCCCGAAAATTTCGCCAAACTTTGATAAGTTTGAGTTCAAAAATAATTCGGCATCATAAGCACTTTCCTTTCTTAAGATTTCCATTGAAAGAATTGGGGGAATAACATAGAAACCTGCATTATCAATAGGAATGTTCAATGTTGAATGAAAATATTCCTTTGCTTCAACGTTAGTGCTATTGTTGATTGGAGGCATAAGCAAAACAGTCAACGGCTTTTCATCATACATGCCTTTGTAGGCAACTGATCTCGCAATTGGTTTGGAGGAGGAACAACTGGTGATAATTAACAAAACGACTACACCTGGTAATAACAGATATTTTTTCATTTATCAAGTATTTTTAAAATTCTATCAATAAAAACTTTCGATTCAGGATAAAGTGCAATTTCTTTTGCTAACATTGCCTTACCTTCTTCGGTTTTTTTTGCCTGAAGCAATAAAAACCCGTAATCAGCATAAATGCCTGGAGGAACTATACCCCTCGACCCTTTTTGCTTTTCAATAATCTTCTGATAGGTTTCAATTAATTCCTGTGTTGCTTTTTCATTACTGTTTTTCAAGTAATTATAGCTGGTCGTTTCATAATTTGCCCATGAGTACAAGGGCTTTTGTGTAGAGCAAGAAGCAAGCAGGAAAATGGAAAATGTAATAAATAGTATTTTTTTCATGGTAAAGTTATTTTTTTAGTTTCCTGAGCCGAAATAAATATTTGTTTCTTCACAAGCATCTTGCCATTATAGGATACAGCAATAGTATGTGTGCCGGTTGATATAGCATACACCTGGCCTTTAACCCGGGTCGTCTTATCTTTATATACTTCGGCAGTAAAGGTCGTTTTGTCATCAATGGTAACACTTACACCTCCTTTGTAATCGCTTGGATTACCTAAAAATTCCAGGAAGGATTCATTCTCCAACCCACCAGACATGGTTTTTATTCCGCCGCAACTGCTCAACAATAGCAAGCTAATTGCGAAAATTGAAAATAGTTTTTTCATTTTTTAATCTCCTTTATAAAATAGTTGTCTAATTTTTGTTTGTCAATATTCCCTTCGGTAAATGAGACCATCGAAAACTCACTCTGCGGATTTTCGCCACCAGTGAAATCGATTTTTACTTTGCCTACTGTTTTGCCTGGCAATTCAATCATCATGCCGGTTTGAGGATTTTTCACACTCTTCCCTTTTTCAACTACTTCGTATAAATCGCCAATCTTTAATCCCTGACTTTTACCCCCTGAAATTAAGATACCGTTTTCATCATAGGAAAGGAAATAGGATTTCCATGGCCGATCCATACAGTTATTGATGACATTTTCAACTAATTTTGAAATGGCTGCAGAAATAGCTTTATCGCTTAATGTAGCGTCATAATCAGCCTGTTTACCAAAGCCCATGGTTGTTTTATTCGTAGTTTCGGCTTCCCCCTTCGCTTCTTCGGAATAAATAATCTGCCCGGTAGAAACATCAATCAGCCTGATACTAACCCCTGCTTGTACCGTTTGGGTTTTAGCTCTCGAAAATGCCTTGATATCTCCTTCATTCTTGCGCCCAAATTCAGTTATTGATCCAATTATAAGGTAGTCGGCGCCGACTTTTTGGTACCCTTCATTCCCCGCAATTTTAAGCTCATCATAAATTTTGTCCATATCCTGCCTTTCTAGCAAAATAAATTTGTTAGTTGATGATAGTTTCGTTGATAAAATATCAACAGCTTGCTTGCCTAAGGGGTCATTTGCTTTATCGTAAAATATCCCTTTCCCGTACTCGGTTTCATTCGAAAAACGTGCGATGGCTACTTTTCGCTTCAACGACTGACCCTCCTGCTTGATTTCCTGAACTTGTGGTTCAACTTTAACTACTTTCTTTTGTGCAAAAGAACTGACCGCGATAGAACACATCGCCAGGCCGATTAGAAGTTTTTTCATTTTTTGGGAGTTTTAATTAATAATATTGAATTAGATAATGGTTATAAAGATATATCAAATTTACCATTTTTTTACTATCAGTGAAAAAAAATATTTAAACATACGCACCTATTTCCCCTATTAAAGTAGTGCTGTTTTACAGAACAAACGTGTTAAAATTACATGCTGGTTATTGTCAGAAACCAGTAATATATATTAAATTCATTTGCTGGTCATAGTATAATACTCCCCAAAACTTGGACAGCTAGTTA
>JBAXXB010000447.1:0-2693 GCA_037128115.1 Bacteroidota bacterium | reverse complement strand
CCTCAACCTCAACCTCAACCTTAACCTCAACCTCAACCTCAACCTCAACCTCAACTTAAGTCACATAATAAACGATGAAGATAACTCCGCAATCCATAGACGAACTGAAAGTACAGGCTGAAAAGCTAAAGAAAGAAAATTCTTCCTTTTTCAGGCAGCTTGCGGGGCGTGATCCTGGTAAAGTGGATGCTGCCTTTCACCGTCTGCATGAGGAGGTTTTTGAAGAAGTTGTTTGCCTGGATTGCGGGAATTGTTGCAAATCGCTGGGCCCGAGGATTACGGATGCTGATATACGCCGTATTTCATCTTCATTAAAGATAAAAGCCTCGGAACTGAGTAGTAAATATCTTCGCATGGACGAAGACAACGATTACGTTTTCAGGCAGATGCCCTGCCCGTTCCTGGATGCCGATAATTATTGTAAAATCTATGAGAACCGTCCCCGGGCCTGCCGCGACTACCCGCATACCGACAGGCGTCGGATGCAGCAGGTTCTGGACATCACGTTAAAAAACACTTCAACCTGCCCGGCTGTATTCGAAATAGTGGAGAGGTTAAAAAAAGTGAAGCTCTGATTGTTTTCACCTGGCTTCCTACTGTTTTCCCTTTTATTTGCCGAATCCGAACCTCGCCAATTCATTCATTAGTTCTTCTTTACTTATTGGCTTCGATAAGTACCCGTCGCAGCCTGCTTCCAGGCATTTTTCCTGGTCGCCAACCTGGGCATAGGCAGTCAATGCTATAATGGGAAGATCGTTCCTGAACTTCTTGATTTCGCGGGTCGCATCGAGGCCGTTCATTTTTGGCATTTTTATGTCCATTAGCACCAATTGTATGCCAGGCATAATCCCGCATATTTCCACAGCTTCTTCTCCATCTTCGACCAGCAGAATCTCAAAATCCTTACCCAGGAGTTTTTCAAGAAAGAGGCATCCATATGGTTCATCTTCGGCAACCAGTATAAAAGGCCGCGATGTGTTTTCCTCTCTGGGCTGCAGAACCGGTATCGAAACGGGCTTGGTGTTTGCCGGTGTATATGGAATTGTGAAAGTGAAAATGCTCCCGGCTCCCGGTTCCGATGTAACCCTGATGCTGCCACCCAGTCGGTCGGCCAATCCCTTTACTATTGCCAGGCCAAGTCCGCTTCCATCGAATTGTCTTGTGGAGGAATAATCCTCCTGCATAAAGTGTGTAAAAATCAGGTCCAGAGATTCTTTTTTTATGCCGATCCCTGTATCTTTTATCTTAATGGACAGTGTGTTGTCACTGGTCTCAAACGATAGGGTAATGAAGCCTTTTGGCGTGAATTTAACGGCATTATTCATTAGATGTACGAGGGCTTTCCGGCATAATATCCTGTCGGAATTAATAAGAATGGAGCCGAAATTTGCCGGTTTCTGAATCTTCAGAATAAGATTCTTAGTAACACACTGGTGATTATACTTGTATTGGATGTCTTCGATGATGTCGGCAAGTGAGAACTCTTTATTCCTGACTTCCAGGTTTCCCGAAGTGATAAGCGATATGTCCATATAATCACTCACGGTCTGCATAAGCCGGTTACTGCTCATAGTAAGGATATCAAGATATTCCTTTTTTTCTTCTTCCGTGTTCGTCGGATCGATAATCATAGGGGCAAATCCCAGGATCCCGTTCAACGGGGTCCTGATTTCGTGGGAAATATTATTCATGAAATCCGTTTTCAGCCTGTCGCTGGCTTCGGCTTTGACAAGTGCTGATTTTAATTCTATATTGTTTTGAGCCAGTTCAGCGGTTCGATCCATTACTTTTTCTTCCAGTAGCATATTCTGATTTTCCATTTGCTGGAGCAGATAGGCTGTGAAAAGTAAATTCCTGATACGCAACCCAACCTCTACCAGGTCAAAAGGCTTGGTGAGGAAATCACTGGCTCCGCCAGAGAGTGCACGTTGTTTGGACTCGGTGGTGACATCGGCGGTAAGAACAAGAATAGGAAGGCTGGTATTGGCAGGGACATTCGCCTTCAACTGTTCCATTACTTCAAAGCCCGAAAGGAAAGGCATAGAGAGATCGAGAAGGAGCAGGTCAGGTTTGAATAGCTTATATTCAGGGATTACGTCGCGTGGATCAGTTGTGGTCCGTATATTCACATAACCTTGCATTTCGAGCAACCCTTCCAGTATATCGATGTTTGCCTGCTGATCGTCCACGATCAGGATACGTGCATTTTTTAAGGTCGAATTCATCATTTGCTGTTCCTCCGTTTGGCTTTTAGTTGTAAAGTTAACAATTCCATGTATTAATTAGGTTTAATAAGATAACCCCAATGTGTTATTTGCCGCTATTTTTCGGGATGGCTGCTTCAGCCATCCTTTATTCTATCCATTTATCTATGATGCTTAGCAACAAAATGATATCCAAGGGCTTGGTAAGGTAGTCCTCGGCCCCGGCCTGCAATAGTTTCTCAAGTTGGTGAGGCATAGCATCGGCACTGATAATAATCACCGGTATGGACCGGGTTTTTTCTTCGGACTGCAGTAGCCGGAGGACTTCAATTCCATGAATGTCGGGCAGGTTAAGGTCGAGAAATATGATATCAGGGGAATGTTCTATGGCCAGGGGTAATGCCTGCATCCCATGTATATCGGATACCAGCCGTATACCCGAACGTTGCAGCAAAAGGATTTGCTCGACCAGTTCAATGTTAGAGGTGT
>JBAXXB010000446.1:0-2742 GCA_037128115.1 Bacteroidota bacterium | reverse complement strand
ATAATGAGCAAACATGCTACTTCATTTCTGTTCCTGCCACAGGCTCGAATTTGCATCAAAGTGATCGTTCCCCTTTGCAAAAGGGGGATAAGAGGGGGATACCTCTAATAATGGGCTACAGTTTCAATCCGAAGCTCAGAATCACCCTGTAGAAAAACAAGATGGCGATCAATACTATAACGATACTCCAGCGGAAGTAGTTGTGTTGTATCATCCCCGACTTATGGATATCCTCATACTGCAGCAAATCGTAAAGGTAAAGTGCTGGCAAAAGAACCAGCCCAGGTGTTACTGTTTTAATAATCAGCGGGATATAAAAATGCGGCAGTGTTATTAGTAATAAAATGATCATTCCGGCTATCCAGGGGAAAATGACCTGGGTAATAATAAAGAAAAACCTGTTTTCGGGTGATATCAGGGTTACCGAACCGGACGAAACCAGGAAAAGGGGTGTGAGAATCCTGCCGATAATTAGCATCATAATAAAAGAAACCACGGTAAAAACAATCTCTTCGATATCGAAGACATTGCTCATAAAGAGCCATTCGGATGTATATATGAACTCAGTTCGGGTAAAAAACCCTGCTATATAGGCGCCGAAAAACATATTACAGCCACAAATAAAACCCCAGAGGTAAAACAGCTGGAATCGTTTAACCAGCGCGTTCTTTGAAAAGTACATACGCAGGAATACCAGGGCGAGCATCAATGAAGTAATGGGTCCTATGGCAAAAATAAATACCATGGCCGACCGGGTATATAAGGGCGAATAGGTATATAGGGGGAATTTCAACTGATAATAGTACCAGATGATGGGAATCCTGTAGGAGGAAGCAACTGCAATGGTCACTACCTGGTAAATCATGTATATCAGCATAAATGCAAGAATGAAATATGCCGTTGAATGTAAAAATCCAAACATGAACTTTCTTCTGAGCTCAGGAGTTCTGAATACTTTCCTGAGATTCTCGCGTCTCTCCTTTTTTTTCTGCAGTTTCAGTGCTTTCCGCTCTCCTTTAGTCATATGGTATATATACAGGTACCCGCCGCCTTCGACCCTGCGTTTTTTACGCGGGAAAAGTATTTTCAGAGGGTTTCTCCTGAATTTAGCCCACCATTTCAGCCTGGCCTGTTTTCGTTCATGCTTAACAAAAGCCTTGATGCGCTGCTTTTCGAGCTGCTCAGGAGTCAATGCTTTTTTAGCAAAAGGATGCGCCCTGAATTCCTCAAAACGCTTTGTGAAATGCTGCCAGGCTTCCGACTGCTGCCTGCGGCGCCATGCTTTCTTGCGGGCTTGCATGCGTTTCTTTTCCGCCCGTGTTTTCCTCCGGTCGATCTTGGCTAAGGGATCTCTTCTGAATATTTTTCTCATAAGCGGGAAGGGAAATTGGGGTACTAAAATAGTAAATTTATCGTACTTGTTTCATCTTTTTTCTTGAGTAAACATGGCTTCTGAAAAGAGATTTGTTCCTGAGTGGATTTCTTAGCATTATAACGTTACAACGCCAGCACAAAATATCTCCCGCCTGCAATCTATATATTCCTATCTCTCAGAATAACAGACTTATGTAGCATAGGAAAACGGGAAGCAAAACAAAATCAGGCGTGAACTGTTAAAAACCTTAAATCAAAACCGAAGTTAACTTTAATCTTTGACTTATGAATTTTACAACACTCAACTGGCTGGCAATTGTTGTTTCAGCACTGGCTTTTTTTGGTTTAGGAGCAATCTGGTATACCCCATTGGCTTTTGGTAAAGCCTGGATGAAGGAAACCGGGATTACAAAGGAGAAGGCGGGTAAAGCCAATATGCCCAAAATCATGGGCCTTACCCTGCTATTTTCTTTTATTATGGCTCTGAACCTGGCCCTGTTTATGAATTCACCCGAAATCGGGGCTGGCCAGGGTGCCATGTACGGCTTTTTTACTGGTTTTGGTTGGATATCCATGTCAATATTCGTCACCGGCCAGTACGAATTCCGCAGCACGCGCTATATGCTGATACACGCGGGGTACAATATCGTAGGACTGACTATAATGGGCCTTATCCTTGGCGCCTGGAAGTAGGAGAAGAAAGCGGTGCAGGGTGGAACGGAATCAAGAAAGCCGGATGCTGGTTTTTCAGACCTTTACTGTGGTTGCCTGGCCAGTATTTCCTGATATTAGCCCCTTCCTGTCAATGTTTTTGGAATACGGCCGGTACGTACACATTCCGAACGAAGTTTCCGGCCTACAATACGTTCGACCATGGCACCAATCTGAAGTACTTTTTCAATGTTGAGGTTGGTTGCTATTCCCATTTCGTCACACATCACCACCAGGTCCTCTGTTTGTATCAGCCCGGTAAGCATAGGATCGGCGTAATAATAAGCACCTGTGCCCGCAACAGGAACACCATCTACAAAATTTGCCGGTTGTCCGCCAATTCCGCCCATGGTCGATTCGTAATTAGTCATGCCAGCCTGCAAAGCAGCCAGCACATTGGCTAAACCCCAGCCGCGGGTGGAATGGAAGTGAACAATCTGCTTCTCGGGACGCCCGATTTTATCCATAAGCATGGAATAATACCGGTACACACGGTCGGGGGATGCCGATCCGTCGTGGTCAGCATGCTCTACGTCGCTGGCGCCGATATCGAACCAGCGTTGAGCAAACTCCACCGCTTTTTCCATTTTAGTGGGTCCTTCAATAGGACATCCCCATATGGTACTCACCGTTCCGTTTACTTTTAACCCGGCATCC
>JBAXXB010000445.1:0-2764 GCA_037128115.1 Bacteroidota bacterium | reverse complement strand
GCGCATCGTGGAGTGGGATGAGTCAAACGGACTGATAAAGATAAACCCACTTCTCGAATGGAGCGAAGAGCAGGTTTGGGACTTTATAAAGAGTAACGTTATTCCGTATAACAAACTGCACGACCAGGGTTTCCCAAGCATCGGCTGCCAGCCCTGTACCCGCGCCATCGAAAAAGGAGAAGACCTGCGTGCCGGCCGCTGGTGGTGGGAAATGCCCGACAGCAAAGAGTGCGGTTTACACAGAAAAGCCTGAATAAAGGTTTGACAAAGAGGTAAGGCGGAACGTTCACCAGGAAAAGGAGGCGTAAGAAGGTGAAAAATGCCTTCATAAATTAAATTTGTCTTCCTGGAGGTTATGCGTTCACTAACCCCTAGCCCCCAAATCCTAAGCCCCTATTCAAAATCAGGGTAAAGAAGGTATCTTTTACGTATCTCCAGAAATTTCCTTAGACCCGGCTCCCACGATTTCCGTATTTCCAGCTCATCCATGCCAGAAATTACCTGTTCGCGTAGCGTTTTGGTCCCGGCCAGCTTATCAAAGTAGTTATTAAAGAATTTCGTATTACCATTCAGGTTCTTATAGGCCTCTATAAGCCAGTCCAGGCGCAGTTGGCCATTGTTTTGTATTTTTTCAGCTTCATCACCCAGGTATTGCCCATGGCACTCCTCGCCTTTCAATGGCGGATCTTCACTTACTCCCTTAATAGGTTCAGGTACAAATACATACGAACCCAGGGTATATTTTGGATGTCCATAAATTTTGAAGGGGTTAACCGTTCCCCTGCCAACACTCACAACCGTTCCCTCGAAAAGGCAAAGTGAAGGATACAAATAAACTGCCTGCATATCCTGTAGATTAGGTGAAGGCCTCACAGGCAACTGGTAACGGGATTTATGTGTATAGTTTTTGCATTTTATTACGGAAAGGTTGCAGGACTTTTCACCTTTAAGCCATTTTTCACCATTCACCATCAACGCATATTCTCCTATCGTCAAGCCATATACCACCGGTACAGGGTGCATACCTATGAAGGAAGTAAATTCAGGTTCAAGCACCGGTCCATCCACGTAAAATCCATTGGGATTGGGGCGGTCGGTAATCACTAATGGGATATTGCTTTCGGCACAGGCTTCCATAATATAGGTCAGTGTCGAAATATACGTATAGAAGCGGGCTCCTGCATCCTGTATGTCAAACAGCACAATATCAACATTCTGCATATCCGAAAGGGTGGGCTTCCTGTGGTCACCGTAGAGCGAGATGATCTCGACCCCGGTTTTCGGATCCTTAATATTGCCTATTTCTTTTCCATCAGGCTGATCGCCCCTGAAACCATGTTCGGGCCCAAATATTTTAACAACATGAATACCTGATGAAATCAAGGTATCGACCAATTGGCTTTTACCCAGCAAAGAGGTATTATTTGCAACAACGGCTACTCTCTTACCTTTGAGTAACGGGACATATTCATCTGTCTGCCAGGCTCCCGGTAAAACCAGTTCATTCCCCTGGATTTGTGACCCAGTGTCTTTCATTTGCTGGCAAAAACCGTTTGCCACGAAGAATGAAAGGAAAATAAAGACCACATAATTGCTTACCTGCATAGTTTACTTTTTTGCATTTCCGTTTTCCCGTAGTAATTCCTGGCAAAAATCATACAATAGTAACTGAAATTGCAGTATGGTTTCAAATTTCTTTAAAATCTTTGTTTGCCGGAAAAAGTTGGCAACTCCATGCTGTCGGAAAAGTATTGGCTGAAAAGGACATAAACAGGAGGTTGAAAGTGCATACCCGATCGAAATTGGAATCAGCTAAAATGCATTAAATGAAGCAGGCATAAACAGGGCATTTCGAACTGCGTTCATTTACTTGTACATTCTCCCGTTCAATGGAAATGACTTTAAACCAAAATTGATAAATTTAAACGGGTCCCAGGCCGGATAAAAAAAGTATTTTTGCATCCAACGCACTCTCCTTCCCCATATCGTATGCCCGCTTACCATTTTCACTCTCAAAATGAATACTGAACAATTTATCGCACGTCGACTGATAAAAGGCGGTCCGGGAAGTTTCTCGGCACCGGTTATCCGTATTGCCATCTTAAGCGTTGCACTGGGACTGGCCGTGATGATCATATCGGTAGCGATAGTAACCGGATTTCAGAAGCAGATCAGGGATAAAATCATTGGTTTCGGCTCGCATATCCAGATCGCCAAATTTGATTCGAATAATTCTTTTGAATTTGAGCCTGTCAATAAAAACCAACCCTTCTATCATAAGCTTGAAAAAACACCAGGAATCAAACATATACAGGTATTTGCCACTAAAGCCGGCATCATCAAGACATCGGAGCAGATACAAGGTGTTGTTTTCAAGGGAGTGGGTGCCGATTTCGACTGGTCGTTTTTCAACGATAAGCTGGTTTCAGGAAAACCCTTTAATACCAGGGATACATCCGTAAGCAGCGAGGTTATTATTTCGAAGAACTTATCTGACCTGCTGAAAATAAAAACCGGGGATCCGCTCCGTATGTACTTTATCATTGACAACCAGGCCCGTGCGAGGCGGTTCACGGTTTCCGGGATTTATAATACGGGATTGGCTGAATTCGATCACAAATTTATTTTCGGCGACATACGGCAGATCCAGAAACTGAATGGATGGAGTGCTGAATCGGTTTCAGGCTTTGATGTCTATATCAATGATTTCAGCGAGCTGGACAAGATGGGAAAAGTGGTGTATAAAGAAGTGGGGTACGATCTG
>JBAXXB010000444.1:0-2771 GCA_037128115.1 Bacteroidota bacterium | reverse complement strand
CTCAACACTTTGGTAGCTGATAAAGGAGTTATCCTGGTTTGGATTGATCCTGATAAAGAACCCTCAAAACATGTGATGGCGGATATTCCTGCCGTGAAAGCCTTAGTGGAGAAATGGGGTGGGGGATTAACATTCCTGTTTCCATCTGAAAATGTTAGTGCATCCTTTAAAACGACTAATTTTCCAAACCTGCCTTCACAGACTATATTCGCCTTCGATAAAAATGCAAAATTACTCACACAAATAGGTAGCCTGCGCAAAAAGAACAGCGCAGGAAACCTCCCGCTGATTGTTATCCTCGATAAAAATGGAAATCTGATTTATTATTCCGAAGGATATAAAATCGGCATAGGCGAGCAGATAGCCAAGGTGATTGCAACCTTAAAATAGAGGGTGATAGGGTATATGTATTCTCCTGGCTTTAGCTGATAGCTATTAATCATCCATGGTATTATAATGTGAAAGCAGATTTATACATATCATAAATGCCTCATAAAAAGCATTATTTGCAGCCTATACTGTTAGTAATTGCCTTGTTCTACCTTGGAATACGCATTATTTAGAAGTATTCAATTTTTAATATTTTGTGATTCGAAAATCTGTAGGTTTTTATTCCGGATGCATCAATTTCAATCAGGATTTACAGATTGAACAGGATAAATCAGCTTATTTTAATAGCTTTATTCTTCAAATCATATATGATGGATAGTCAGGAGTTTCCGGGCTTTAGCCTCATAAAAAGGAATATGAGGATTTCCTCTATTCGGAATATACCTATAGAAAACATGAATTTATAAATACAAAAATGGTTTTATTTGCTTATTTATTCCTTTTTTTTATTGATAATGAATGTTTTAAATTTCAACGTATCAAATCATTATTATAAAATCAGGCAAAAGGTATATGAATACCTTATTTATACTGGGAATAAAAGCAGATCAAATATAAAAACTATGAATAATCCGGACCATATAGTGCCACCAATCCGGACGAAAGGGTGCCACCGATCCGGTGAAAGGGTGCCAGTAAATCCGGAGCAAATGGTGCCACTATTATTTGACACCATAAAAAGCTCATAAAGTAAAAGGGTTGTTTGATACAAATTGCACCTGACAATCCGGCATAAACAGTGCCACCTCCAGGTATAGGAACATGGTTTAAGTTTGAAGGATATATCCTTTAAGCCATGGCAAATAAACCCATACCGATGTTACTACTAAGACGACTTCTACAACTCAAAGAGCAGGGCTCTTCCAACCGGCAAATTGCCACGATCCTGCGTGTATCGAGAAACACGCTGAACACCTACATGACGCGAATAGATCATTGCGGCATAAGCTACGCGAAACTATTAAAGTTAAGCGACGAAGCTCTTGCAGCGATAGCTATGACGGATATAAACGGGGCTGAAAAAAGTACGGTTAAACATAAGGGTTTTGACCAGAGGCTCAAATACTTTGCAGAGCAGTTAAAGAACAAGAAAACAACAAAGCAGATATTATGGGAAGAGTACAGGGAAGAAGACCCGGGCGGATATAGCCGTTCCCAGTTCTGCGAACTACTCAGGCGGCAAGAAGATATCAAGGATGCTGTTATGCATTTTGAGCACCCGCCGGCTGAATTAATGGAATTTGACTTTGCCGGCGATTCGATTAACTACGTTAATCTCCAAACGGGTGAAATCGTAAATTGTGTTGTATTGGTATGTCGGTTGCCCTGTTCAGGATACACGTATATCGAAGCCCTGCCGAATGGGCAACGCCTCTGGCTGATAGCTGCACTGGGCAGGGCATTGCATTACTTTGGCGGGGTTCCGTTTATGGTGCGCACCGACAACATGGCGCAGATAGTTACAAAAGCGAACCGGTATGAACCTTCGTTTGATGAACTTGCCCAGCAATGGTCAGGGCATTACAATACTACACTTACCGCTACCCGGGTAGCTAAACCACGCGATAAGGCCGGGGTTGAAAGCAGCGTGAATACAGCTTATTATCGGGTATACGCACCTCTGCGCAATCAGGACTTTCATTCTTTGGTTGAACTGAACAAAGCCATTTTAGAGAAAACAGAGAAACTCAACCACAGTAAATACCAGGGCAGGGATTACAGCAGGTACGAAAAGTTTATCAGCCTGGAGCAGTCCTTACTGCGTCCCCTGCCGGATGAGGCTTTCGCTCCCAAGACAACCCGGTCAGTAAAAGTAGCTAAGAACTATCATGTGATGCTTGGGGAAGACCGGCATTTTTACAGTGTTCCTTATCAACAGATCGGCAAGCAGGTAAGTTTGGTTTATGACACTGAAAACGTGGAGATCTACATTAACCTTCAAAGAATTGCCTCGCACAAACGTGATTTTAGCAAAAACGGATATACTACTCTGGCTGAGCATATGCCATCCAACCACCGCCATTACCTGGAGCAGAGAGGGTGGGATGAGGAGTATTTTTTGAAAGAATCCACCTCAATCGGGGAAAATACGGTGGCAGCCATCCGGATCATTTTAAAACAAAAAACCTTTATCCAGCAAACCTATCTTTCCTGCAAAGGCACCCTTAGGCTGGCAAAGAAATATGGGAAAGACCGGCTTGAAGCAGCCTGTGCAAGGGCCTTATTTTACGATGCTAAAATAACATATGGTGCTTTAAACCGTATCCTTGAAAAAAATCTGGACAAGCAACCAAGGCAAACAGCTATACCCTTTAGCCTGCCCAAACATGATAACCTGCGCGGGGCTGACTCTTACGGTTAAGCATCACGGATTACTCTTC
>JBAXXB010000443.1:0-2798 GCA_037128115.1 Bacteroidota bacterium | reverse complement strand
TAAAGGACTACTTAATGGAGAGTCTTTCAACCACTTATCCGTCCGGCACTTTGGCTTTTGCACAAGGTAAAAACGTCCATACCTTTTCGAATGGCAAAACGGTGCCTGTAGTTAATATCCCTGATATAAAAAATGACAATATGTATTCAGGAGGAAAATTTTATTCTGAGGTTTATGGTACCGATAATGGTCGTGTGGTTAGTATCGTCAAACAAAAGAACAAAGTGCAAAAAGAAACCGATACTGAAAATTATAACACGATGGAAGCATACATAGATTATACAACTAAACTTGATTACCCGGTAAACATAACTAAAACCAATTTATTGGTGGCAAGCAACCCGGCAAAATCTATTGTTTACCAGCAACATACTTTGTATTACCCTGACGGCAGTAAAGAAACGATCGACAACGTGGGCGATGCACAGATACTAAATTTTAATGGCAAAGACTATATCGTATGGTTCGAAATGATGAAAAATATTGATGGACACCAGGTATATGTCTGCCAGAAGGAATTGAAATAAATTTTTATTAGTAACAAAATATCATGAAAAAAACTTTTCTCACTGCTCTCTCTGTTTTCCTGTTTTTTCTAAATGGTTTTTGCCAGGAACCCTCCCAGGCAGAGATAGATAAAATGGTAAAAGATGCACAGTCAATGCTCTCAAAATTTCAGCAACAGGGAAAAGATTCTTCCTCTTTAAAAACATTGCCTAAAAAAAACGGAGTCATAAAACCTAGATCCTCCATAGTGCCCATTCATTTAACTCAACCCTTAAAGGTGCCAACAGAGGCACAGGCAAAAGACCATTTGCTTTGGTACATTGGCGAAAAAATAAATGACAGCATGCTTGTCACTACTAAAAGCATGGTAGTGCTATACAGCAGGAAAAGGGATGAGGTTATTGCCCAGCCATTGAAGAGCCGGGACCCGTTTCGCATTTTGGTAGGTAATTTATCCAAAGCGCCACAGATGACTGAAGACTATGTGAACAAGGAAGTGGCAAAGAAAAACAGTTTTATGAATTACCCTTTGATTCAAATGACCGTTGACGAGTTTAATGTTATAGATGACCGATTGAATGATGCTGTTAAGAATACCATTGACCTGGCTGCACTTCCTGCATCTTCTGCGCAAACAGCACTTCCAATAGCACAAACTGCACTTGAAAAGCCCAAGGGCAGTGAAGCCTCAAAACTGCCCCCAAAAGGAAATCTTGGTGAAATGCACAGGCAGCTCAAACAGCTTTTACTGAACAAGCCACCCATGAGTTTTGAACCACCTCCCAAAAAAAACTTTAGTCTTGCAACCCTCTGTGATGAAAATGCACAAAAGCTTTACGACGCGGAAAGGAAAAAATGGGAAGACGGATTTTTGGCTTATGAGCGTGAGTTGATAAGAAAAGTATTTGAAATTTACCGCTACTTTGCTTTAACAGGAACGGAACCGGACCCTGCTACATCCCTCGAAAATGATTTAAAAGAGGGCTTCAACCTTTCTATTTCAAGGTCAGATGAAAAAATAAAATTACTTCTCGACCAATACGGCAAAGATATTTTCATGCAGGAATGTGTTTTTACTATCAGTCTGAAATTCGAAAGACAAAAACAACTGTTGGGTATAGAATCCGGTGATATGACTGTGATTACCGACCTGCTAAATGGTCAGGAATTTGAAAATTATATGAATGGAGAAATAGAGAAGAAGAATTGGGATGTGATATTCAATCTGTCTATTACCTTGGGTCGTTGCAGGCAAATGCAGCTATTGGGTAATGATAAAACAGCAGAAAGATTAGCCCAGCTTTTTGAAAGAATTATGAAATTGAATCGCTTTGCGCTGACCGCCGGTATTGAATTCAACATTGAGGTCACTGATGATGACAAATTGGTAACAAAAGCCTCCGGAAAAACAGAAACTTCTCAGAAAACATTTGTATCCCTGTCAAGGATCGGATGCAAATGGACACTCCTGCTATCTGAACCTGATTATGGAAATGCCAAACCAGCTGACTTTTATATTCCCATGAAGGTTACAACGGGTATAAAATCGGTTAAAGATGAAAAAGATCAATGGAACGACTACCCATACAATGGGCCAAAAGATATGCTTTTGCCCCTGCCGGTTTTCCGCATCGATTTTTCAGAAGGAGGCCAGCAGGATTCGGCTACTCTGGCGCCGGCACGTTATCTCCCCGATGCAGATTTATCGGGGAATATAGCAGAAGCCTATAAAGCAGACATGTTGGGTTTTATGAACCTTGTTTTTAATGTAGCGTCAGAAGAGCCTGGTAAAAGTAAAGATATGATGGCTGTTGTCAACGAAATGATGGGCAAGATTCCCCAGTTAACCAGTATGTCTGTCAGCAGTACGCCCTTGGAAGGCTTAAAAAACAAATATGAAATGGTGCACCTAAAGCAGGAAATGGAACAAAAAACTGCAGCGGCAAGTTTAAGTTCCAAAGCGGTTGTTCTATTTAATGCTGTTAATTATTCTTCCGTTTTAATCGATCAAACCATTGATACCAAGCATAAAGACGGAGACATTGAATTAACTAAGGGCATCATTAAAATAAAAGTGGTACATGACCCTATGGTAAACTAACATTAGCAAGTTGTGGCAGCTATTTAGAGTACTGACCCAGGCTAAAACTATTGTTTACAATAAATCATGTTCAGATTATGATTGAAGCGGCAGGCGGGTCACCAGGAGTATATCTGCCAGTAGGATTTGAAATAGTTTTTCACTATCAAACGACAAAAGTATAAATTTTCATTTATAGATTTATAAGTGA
>JBAXXB010000442.1:0-2830 GCA_037128115.1 Bacteroidota bacterium | reverse complement strand
ACCCCTGTTACCAGGATGAAAACCTGACGTCCTAACCCCTAGACGAACGGACCATTCCCATTTTTGAGGCTGCAAAGGTAATACTTTTTTTTATCCGGGCAATAGGGCGTGAGAAAAAAATCAACTTTTTATCAAAATTCGGGAAATCACTTGCAATACTCTGATTAACAGTAGTCAGAGTTGCCGGTTTCCCGGATAGAATCAGTCATGCACTGAAAATCTCATGGCATTTCCTGAGTGAAAAACAGGAACTTCAGTGATTTGTACTAGAATTCGCAATTCAGGAGGGAATTTGTACTTCCGAACTGCGACAGCGATTGCTGGTATAGTGCATGATTTTTATCGTTCACGAAGGTAGACTAAATAGTCGATATGCCTTTGCAGAAAAGGAACAATGGCCCTGCTTATTGGGTTCAAATCCGTCAGTAACAACTTTGCCGGCACAATTGTGCAGGCCGGGTTTAGTTTCGGTTAAATAATTGTTAATAAAAAAAATATCTCCTAAAACATATACAAACAGCGATATACATGGGTTTTACCAAAAATTGTAAGGTGCTGACCTTCAATTTTATTTGGAATTATGGAAAAAACTATATATTTTGGCTGCTTCAAATTCAAGAATCCAGTAATTAACCAAAATCAGAAAAATGAAAAAACAATTACTCCTTGCACTCTCTGCAGCTTTTTTGAGTACTGGCCTCATGGCAGGTGGAATTATGACCAATTCCAATCAAAGTGCTGCTTATGCACGTATGCTTGCCAGGAATGCTTCTCTGGGAATTGATGCCGTTTATTACAACCCTGCCGGCCTGACCAAACTGGGTAATGGTTTCCACCTTTCCCTGAACAATCAATCCATTTTCCAAAACAAGGACGTAGTCAACAACTATCCGTATCTTCATGGGAGTCCTGATGCCAAATATACCGGTATTGTTAAAGCACCTGTATTTCCAGGGATTTACGCGGTATACAAAATGGACAAACTTGCTTTCTCGTTTGGATTTAATCCCGTCGGTGGTGGTGGTGGCGCCAAGTATGATACCGGCTTGCCATCATTCGAAATGGGTGTTTCCGAGTTAGTACCAAAATTAGGGACTGGATTTGGTGTAACGGATTACAAAGCTGATATCAATTTTGAAGGTACATCGGTATTTTTTGGTTACCAGTTTGGCGTTTCCTATGAAATCAACCCATCGATTTCCCTTTTTGCCGGAATTCGCACGGTTACTGCAAAGAACACGTACAAGGGTTCTATCTTGAATATTATGGTCAACCCTAATTATACAGCCCCGTCAATTCCAACGCTGACGGCTCCAACCTTCGCCGGGAGTTTTATGAGAGCTAATGCTTTCGGAGCCCAGATGAATGATTATTTTACCAAAGGTTCAACTTACTATACAGGCGTAGCAACTTACTATACCGGAGTTGCCGCTCAATATACCGGTGCAGCAGCTGCTGCAGGCGGGCTAACAGCAGCAGGGCTGGGAACCTATACTTTTGCCCAGGCCCAGGCCGCAGGCGCCATTACAGCAGCCCAGCAGGCACAACTTGAAGGAGCCCTGGTAGCTGCCGGTCAACCTGCAACAACCCCAATAGCGCAGGCACAGGTTGTTTATACTGCAACAGCAGGCCAGGCAACAGCAGGCTCAGCCCAGGCAACTGCAGGAGCTGCACAGTTGAGTGGCGGAGCGGCTCAAATGGGTGCATTAGCGGCTGGTACCGGTGATGCAGAAGTGGATGTGGTTCAGAAGGGTACCGGTTATACGCCGATATTTGGTGCAAACCTCACCATTGCTGAAAAACTTACTGTGGCCATCAAATACGAAATGATCACTAAAATCGAACTTACTAACGAAACCACCAAAGATGGTACAGGCACATTCCCTGACGGAGCCAAATCCAGAAGCGATATGCCTGCACTACTTTCCATCGGAGCTTCCTATCCTGTCAGCAAGAAATTAACAGCTTCACTCGGATATAATTATTACTTCGATAAAGGTGCTGATTACGGCAAAACCGATAACCTTGGAAACCATCTGACCAACAGTTCTTTAATCGATAAAAACTACTTTGAACTGGCCTTGGGTCTGGAATATAACCTTACTGAGAAATTCCTTGTTAGCGCAGGTTACCTTCGCTCACAGACTGGTGTATCAAAAACGTATCAAAGCGATCTGAGCTACAGCCTCACTTCGAATACCGTAGCTTTTGGTGCCCAGTACAAGATTACTCCCGATATTGCTGTAAACCTGGGTGCCCTTGATACCATGTATGATAAAGGTGACAAGACTTTCAGCCATATGCTCGGAACTAACAGCATACCTGTAACCGAGAATTATGCCAAGACAACCTGGCTTGTAGCCGTTGGACTCGATATTAAAATCGGCAAATAAGAGAAACTTTCTTTTCCCGAAAGCAAAAAAAGTCCCCCGTAAAGGAGGGGCTTTTTTTGTGCGAACTGATTGCTCCGTTTTTTTTATTCTTAATCTCTGAGGGGTCAGTTGCCCGCAGCTTTGCTGCGAGATAAATAGTTTTCATGGTATACCTCGAAAGCATTGCTTCGAGGTAGTTTATTAAACTGTTTAAATTGGAATAAGCAGCCTTATTATTCAATCACTATCCTTTTTATTTGCCTGGACTTCTCATTTTCGATAACCAGTATGTAAATGCCCGGCGACACCTTGCCCAGGTTCAGACTAATGATTTCAGGAAGTAAACTGTAAGTGGATTGCCATATAGATTTCCCCTGAGAATTGGAGACCGAAAGCCTGCTATGCCCTGTAAGAGACGACTTGATATTGAGAATTCCATTGCCTGGGTTTGGCCAGAC
>JBAXXB010000441.1:0-2831 GCA_037128115.1 Bacteroidota bacterium | reverse complement strand
CTTCGTAGTAGTATTTCAAAATATCAATGCTTCCCTGTATCCAGTTAGGATATAAAAGCCCGTTACGCTTAATGCCTAATATATTCCCGTTTAAATCGTAGCTGTTGCCGGTATAGTTCCTGATTTCCTCGTTGTATTTGGAGTTATGCGTCCAGTTGTCCGAAAGTATTTCGTAATAATCACCCTTCAAAAGCCGGTTAAGTTTGTCGTAGGTATAGGTATAGGCTTTCTGCCCGTTGGTTACAGGCACAGTAATTCCTGTAGGTTGTGCAGTTTGCCATTTTATGCCCGAAATATTGCCATTGTATAAGGCCGGGTTCGATATATCCGCATCCTGCTTGTCATAAAAAAGTTCCATGCCAAATAAATCACCGCTTGCCGAAATATTGGCCGGGTCATTTATTTTGGTAAGCCAGCCGCGTATATTATACTGGTAGTCCATGGTTTGCATCAGGTATGTACCATCGCCTATTTGCTTGCTTACAAGCTGCCCCAGGGTATTATAGGTATTGGATAGAACCTGCTTGGGAGCAACATCCTGAAAATAATAGCTTTTTTCGTGTAACCTGCCTGCATAGTCATAGGTAGTAACTATACTTTCGTGAACTTCGTTGGGTGCCGAAAATCTAGCCGTATGCTGGTGCTGTGTTACGAGCACCAGGTTAGTAATTCCCTGATACTGGTTTGTGAAATGATCGTAACCCCGGCCATGATTGCGTGAATGGGTCTGCAGCATGCGCCCTCTGATATCATAGTATGTGGTCGAAGCCAACAGGGCAGGATTATCGACATACGAACTTGTTAATGAAACTGTGGGTAACCCATTTACATGCAACAATTCGGGTTTGTATAGTTCATATTGGGCCCGCGTTATCGAGCAATCCAGGTTATTGTCGTTACTGAGCTTCTTTTCGATAAGGCTTTGGCCTTCTTTTACCCATACCGTATAGCTGTCATAATAATTTACCGTAAGTATAGTGCAACTGTTAGCGGAATATACCGGGAAACAGTTGTTCGAATAATAATACGTGTCGGCTCCGCCGATAAGATATTCCCAACATGAAGAAGTGTTGTCAGCAAGGGCCTGTACCTGTAACCTGGTCAGATCAGGGAAATCAAGGGTGATCCCGGTAAGGATTATACGTCCAAGGGCGTCGTATTTGGTAAATAGCCATTCGTAAACCTGTGTATTGTATGTATTTACTTTCCGCATATTCCCATCCTGGTACATCACCACCTTGTCCGTTTTATCGTAAATATAATACTCGGGCTCTTTACCTGGAATTTGTTTTTCAATCAGCCGTCTGCGTGCATCATAGGTATAACAATACACATATTTTTTTGCCAGATCGTCATTTGCCGTAAAGGAACTGGTTAAAGGGCTATTAAGTTGTGCCGTGCCTTCGGGTGAAATTACAAAACGCAGCAGGCCGAAATCGTCATATACATAATAGGTATCCACATTTGTAACTTCGTCGAGAACCGAGCGTTTCAGCACAACCTGTCCCTGTTTATCTTTAAATTCATATACAACTGCGCCATCCTCATTGATGGTTTTTGTTGCGTATAATTTATTTTCCGCATAATCGCCGTTATTTTTGCAAACATTATCTACAACATTCCAGCATGTTACTTTTAGCTGGGGATCGGTAGCATTATTTGCCAGGTATTCAAATAGTATAGGATGCCCTTGCGCAGATATTTGCCAGGGGCCCCCGGGTGTGCCCTGCTTTAATACCCTGTTGAGGGGTGATTTTTCATACTCAATAGGCGAACGCCCTTTATTATCACCAAACAGGTCATGATAAAAACCGGGTTGTTGGGTTTCGAAATCAGCCCGGAAGTTTAACGATGAAGTAATTTTATCGGCATAAGGTTCATAGTTTATCTCATCCAGTCCTACATCATTATATTTTAAGGGTTTTATCAGGTCGTATCCTTCGGGTGTTATCCCTTTCTGTATGGTTTGTACAGGACGTCCCAGTCCATCGAAATACTGAATGCTTTGCAATGCAGAACTTATGGGAGTGCTGCTGTTTAATGCTGCCGAATCTATTATCCCACTAATCTGTACATGGTAGGTACGCACATAATTCATGTTGGACTGGGCAAGCACAGTACATGAGAACCCGGATAACAAAAAGAAAAATATAAGGTAACGGGAGAGATGTTTCATAATTGGGGAAATATAAATATTAGGAGCTATAGCTTGTTTATTATTTTTGTTACCGTTATAGTTCCTGTTAACAGATGGAAAAGGAAAGTGCCTGGCGGATACATTGACAGATCATACTGGAATACACTGCCGTTAACCGGTATATTGCTTTGTATAACGGTGCCGGCTTGGGTCGTGATGCTTGCCGACTGAATACTTGTTCCTTCGGTGCAAACAAATGTTACTATGCCCTGAGTTGGGTTTGGGAAAACGGTAATGCCATCAGTATCCTGTTGTATGGTAAGTGTAAGTTTATCATTTGATGTTCCGCATTGGTTTGTTGCGTTTAAGGTCAGTTCCACGGTTCCAGTACTGATATCTGAATAAGAAGGTGAATACCAGGTTTCAAGTACACTGTTGTTGCCAAAATACCCGCTGCCCTGGCTTGTCCACTCCACATGGGTTGTATCTGTGGTTGAAGTATGCTGAAGTTGCAGTTCAGCACCGGCCATAATCGTAGTATCATTACCTGCATAAACCAGGGGGAGCAAATGCTGCGATATATGTAAACTGTCGGATGCTATACAGCCATGTATATCGGTTATAAGCAGTTTATACGTACCGGCCTGGCTTACATCCAGTCCCTGCCGGGGCAAGCCCCCTGGTAACCAGCGGT
>JBAXXB010000440.1:0-2838 GCA_037128115.1 Bacteroidota bacterium | reverse complement strand
CTGAGTACGTATTTTAATTATGATAATAAAACCATTGCACTGGCCAATAAAACAGATTATACTACCACCGACTGGACAAATTTGCTGAAATCAGAACTGGATGCCAGCCGTCCAATGTATTATTCAGGCAGCGGACCTTCGGGCGGACACGCCTGGGTATGCGACGGATACAATTCGGCTAATAAATTCCATATGAACTGGGGATGGTCAGGTGTTTCGAACGGGTATTATGCCATTGGTGCACTCAATACCGGAAACGGCACTTTCAATTCGACCAATGCAATTGTTTACGGTATCAAACCAGGTAATCCTGACTTTATTGTTCGTTTTACCAACCTGGAGTTAAACAACACCGTACCTTACGGCCCGTCCTTTGATATTAACTGTTCGGTCGTAAAAGGCACTCCAACGGCGGTTAATCTTTATATCGACAACCTTTTAGTTTACAATACAACTCAAACTACTTTCACATATCCGTGGAATACTGCTTCGGCGGCCTTAGGCTCACATGTTTTGCGTGTTGAAGCTATCAATGCTACCGATACTGTTTTCCAGGAAGTAAACGCAGGTCTCAGCGAATGGGTAAGCCAGGCCAGTGCATTTGCCACTGCATCCAGGGGTATTCAATATGTAAATGCGGTTGATTCACTAACCGTTTGGGCTACAGCTTACAATGGTACTACAACCACACAGACCATCAACGAATTTACTAAAACTATCAATGGTGGTACTACCTGGACCCCGGGACAGGTGCTTGGCGGAAATGTTTACGGACTTGGAAACATCTGTGCACTGAGCGGAACTGTTGCGTATGTGGATGTTTACAGCAGCGGCACACAGGACAATACCTGCGGTGTATACAAGACCAGCAACGGCGGTACTACCTGGACCCACCTTACGGGTGCTTTACAGGGGGCGACTTCCTTTGCCGATAATGTATGGTTCTGGAACGAAAATGATGGTATGTGCCACGGCGACGTGAAAGACAATTACTTCGAAATCTATACCACTTCCAACGGCGGTACTACCTGGACACGTGTTCCCAAGACAAATATAGGTGGTGGTGCCAACCCTATTTCGGGCGAAGGCGGATGGACCTCGGTTATACAGGCTGTTGGGGCAAGCACCATCATGTTTGGTACCAATATGGGTAATCTCTATATTTCACACGATAAAGGACTTCACTGGACTATTTCTGCAACAGGAATCACTCCTCTCACCAGCGGAGTTCAGAAAATCGCTTTTAAAGACGATCTCAATGGGCTGGTTGAACAAACCACTACTTCACTGGTGCTTATGGAAACACATGACGGCGGAGCAACCTGGCAGGCTATAACCCCAACCGGACCTTTCCTTACTTCTGATTTATGTTTTGTTCCGGGTACTGACAACACTTTTGTTTCGACAGGGGCCGCTTCAGGTGCAACAGGAGCTTCTTTCAGCTTCGACGGCGGATATACCTGGGCACAGTTTATGGGAACCGAAACCGATCAGTTCCTCGCCTGTACTTTCGTGAATGATAATTGCGGTTATGCCGGCGGGTTTAATACCAATGCTACGACCAAAGGGATGAACAAATATGTTGGTCACCTGGTTCCCGGAGCAGTGCTATACCCTGTCACCAACCTGATAGCCCAGCCATTCGACAACAGCGTACACCTTACCTGGACGGAACCTTCAACACCGCCTCTCTCCTATAATGTATACCGTAATGATACCTTAATAGCCAACACACCTTCCCTTCAATACCATGACTACCCGGTTTCAAACGGACAGCAGTTGTATTGCGTTTCGGCTGTATACGGTCTCGGCGAATCACCTAAATCCTGCACCACTGCATGGATCACTGTAGGTGTGCCTAACACCGATGAAGCAGCATACAAGGTATATCCTAATCCTGCCAACGAAGTGATCAATATTGTTGCTCCTGTTAAATTCAGCGAAGTGCGCATGTTCAACAATATGGGACAAGTGGTTTACACCAACAACAATCGTGGCACCAACCTTCATATACTTACCGCCGGATTTGAACCCGGGATGTATATACTGCAGATTAACACCGGTGCGCAACTTATCTCGAAGAAAGTTTCGATCAACAGGTAGTTAAACGTATAATACCTTTAGTGATGAAAGCCGGGGCAACCCGGCTTTCATTTTTTATACAGGAATGCTGCTGCGAAGATGTTCGCCTGTTTGTATATTGTTAAGAATGAATGAATAATCAGTGAATATTATCCTGGGAAGTAAGCCCCTGACTCATTAGGATTGCGTTAGAGAAACTTTAGAGGAACCGGTAAGCAATTCCTAGATCAAATGTGATCGCCTGGATTTTCTGCCGCCATCCGAGATATTTCTGGTTCGTATAGAAGTAGCCGTTTTCTTCCAGCACGCACCACCTGCGTGCAAAATTGTAGCGCAAGGAAGCCTTTACATCAATTTCAAATCCAGTCCCCTTGTTTTCATCATATCCATATGTGTCAATAACCAGGGTTGTTAGAAGCAAGCCCGCCTTTGGCTTCAGATCCAGGATCAACTTATTCGTTAATGGAAATGAAAACATGGGCCCGGCAGTAATTCCTACAACCTGCCACCAATCTTCGGTCCCGGTTTTATCCACATTATACTCACTATAGCACAGGGACGCTGAAATGCCATAGGTTTTCCATGGGGTAATTCCGAAATTCAGCAGGCAGTCGCTGTACCCCGTCATTGCAAACCCTGCATGTTCATTGCTCGGTGAATTATCAGCAAATACGCCTAGCGGAATAGATGGACCCATGGTAAGTACGGTACTCCCCAATCTTAGGACAGCTTTAGGTCAAAGTTAAGATATGCTTT
>JBAXXB010000439.1:0-2838 GCA_037128115.1 Bacteroidota bacterium | reverse complement strand
AACCAATTGCCTGCGCCAGGTGAGTCTTACCCAAACCAACCGGACTATAGAGAAAAAGAGGATTGAATGCTGTTTTACCCGGGTTACATGCCACGGCATAGCCGGCTGACCGGGCTAAGCGGTTGCAATCGCCTTCAATAAAATTATCGAACGAATAGGATTCGTTCAATTGAGATTGAACCTGTATCTTTTTCAAACCAGGTATTACGAAAGGATTTGGAATTTCCTTTGATTTACCGGCATTCAGATCTATCGGCATCTGTACAGATGGATTAGTGGTAGCTTTTCGGTTGCTGGTAGGTATTTTTATAGTGTAAGGATCGGAGGTATATGCACCTTCCATGACAATGCTGTATTCAAGCCTGCCGTTAGGTCCCAGTTCGTTCCGTATCGTTTTCTTCAGTAGGGTAATATAATGTTCTTCGAGCCATTCATAAAAAAACTGGCTGGGTACCTGTATGGTCAGTATATTATTTTCCAGCTTAATGGGTTTGATAGGGCTGAACCAGGTTTTAAAGCTTTGATAATTGAGGTTATCGCGTATGACTTTCAAACAATTTTCCCAGACTTCCTGGTGAAGTTCCTTAATTCCTTCCATTTCGTTGTGTTGCATGTTTACTCTTGTTGTTATCAGTCGTTAAATCAGCTTATTGCTTTCTAAATAATCAAAAATTGCAGATGAGTTATTGGTAGCATGTGAAAAGTGTTCAAAAGTCCCTATATAAAAGTTCAAAAAAAAATTAAAATGATATTTGATTATTATAATATTAGTTGTATATGGCAAAATATGTTAAAAAAAAGGGGTGAATGCAAGGAATAGTATTAACAAATTGATAAGTAATTAATAACTAACTGGTTTATCTTGGAAAATTTGGCACTTACCCTACCTGCTTCACTATGCCGGATCGCGAGCCTGATAACACATTTCATGCCAAACTCATTGTTGATAACTTCAATTGCTTCATCTTTTATAATTTTCATCACATCGTTCATTACTTCATAAGGATAATCGACCTGGTAAACCTCCTTTACGATTTTCGTGACAACGGAAGTCCCGGCCAAAGCTTCGGAAGCAGCCGTCTTATAAGCATGTATTAATCCGGGGACACCCAGCTTTGTACCCCCGTAATAGCGAACAACCACTATCAGTATATTGGTCAGATCGTGGGAGAGTATCTGCCCATGGATCGGCCTGCCGGCAGTACCCGAAGGCTCCCCGTCGTCGTTCACACGGTAGGCTGATTTGTCAAATCCCAATATGTAGGCATAACAGTGGTGCGTGGCATCATAGTATTGCTTCCGCAATGCATCGAGCTGCTGTTTTACTTCAGCCTCACTGGTTGCAGGCAGGGCAAATGCCAGGAACCGGCTGCCCTTGTCGCGGAATGACCCCTGGCAGGCCTGGGTTATGGTTTTATATTCATCACTGAAAAGCATCCTGAGAGCAGGGGTTGGGTTGAATATTTGGATTAAAAATAAGAACAGGTACTTTTTACTGCAGGCGTTCCTTTATGCCGGTTGCAGAGGCAGGTTGTGGTGCAAAGATAAGCAGCCCGAAGATGATAATTAACAGTTTTTCTCTTAAAGTTTTATTTTCAGGAATATTGAATACCGATTTAACTACTTTTGGCCTCCCTACACCCTATTAATATATGTCATCACACATTGGCGAATTTGCCGCACTGCTCACTACCGTTTTCTGGACAATTACAGCCTTATCGTTCGAAACCGCGAGCAAGCGCATTGGCTCGATGCATGTTAACCTGTTACGGTTGGGGCTTGCGACTGTTTTCCTCACGGTATTTTCGTATTTTCACCGAGGTCTTTTCCTGCCCCTGGATGCCGATGCACATACCTGGACCTGGCTGGCTATATCGGGGCTGGTAGGTTTTGTGATAGGGGATTTCTGCCTTTTTAAGGCCTTTACTATTACAGGTGCCCGCGTGGCGATGCTTATGATGACCCTGGCACCGGTATTTGCCGCATTTGCTGCCTGGATCATTTTGGGGGAAGTTATGAGTGTTAAAAGCCTGATGGCCATGCTGATCACGCTTACAGGGATAGCCCTGGTCATTTTCACCCGCACACCCGAACCTTCGACCGATACCAAAAAAATAAGGAATTCCTATTCCATGTCGTATCCCGTAAAAGGAATTATACTTGGCGTTGTGGCTGCCGCGGGGCAGGGCGTGGGGCTTGTACTAAGCAAATACGGCATGAGGAATTTTGACCCGTTTGCGGCTTCACAGATCAGGGTGATCACCGGTTTTACAGGCTTTGCGATACTCTTTTTTGTATTGGGCAAATGGAAAGAACTCCCGGTCTCGTTCCGCGATACGAAAGCCATGAAATGGCTGGCCGTGGGATCCTTTTTCGGTCCTTTCCTGGGGGTATCTTTCTCGCTGATGGCAGTGCAGCATACCAATGCCGGGATAGCCCAGACCATTATGTCACTGGTGCCGGTATTGATTATCCCCCCGGCTGTTTTATTCAATAAAGAAAAAGTCACGATCCGCGAAATCACCGGGGCGGTTATTGCAGTAGCAGGGGTGGCCTTGTTTTTTATTTAAATTCTATACGTCAACTATTATACCACTTGAACTTCCACTCAGTGCTCCTTTGTGATCTTAGTGCCTTAGTGGTAATGGGATAAGCGGGGAAAAATAATAAGATTGAGGTTAAGGTTGGAATGTGCTAATGTGCTAATGTGCTAATGTGGTAATGTGCTAATGTGCTAATGGATCTATCGTTATAAGCTTCAGCGAACGCCGAATTATCTGTGTAAATCTGTGGAATCTGTGGACCTATTGTTATGAACTTCAGCGAACGCCGAATTTC
>JBAXXB010000438.1:0-2875 GCA_037128115.1 Bacteroidota bacterium | reverse complement strand
ACCTCAACCTCAATCTCAACCTCAATCTCAACCTCAACCTCAATCTCAACCTCAACCTCAACCTCAACTTAAGTTCCACAGAAGTTTTAAGAGAGAAAAAAACTAACAAAATAGATTATGACTGAAAAAGGATATTATGCGCACCCAACTGCTGTAATTGATGAGGGATGCAATATAGGTAACGGAACGCGTATCTGGCATTTTTCGCATATCATGCCGGGTTGCATCATAGGCGACGGGTGCAACATAGGTCAGAATGTGGTGGTATCGCCCGATGTGGTGCTTGGAAAAAACGTAAAGATTCAGAACAATGTTTCCATTTATACTGGCGTAGTGTGCGAGGACGATGTGTTCCTCGGTCCTTCGATGGTATTTACCAATGTGATAAACCCCCGCAGCGCGGTGAACCGGAAAAACGAATATGCCCGCACATTTGTGCGTAAGGGGGCAACCATAGGTGCCAACGCCACCATTGTTTGTGGCATTGAACTAGGCGAGTTCGCATTTATAGGAGCTGGTGCCGTAGTAATACGTAATGTGCCCGCCTATGCCCTGGTGGTAGGAAATCCTGCCCGCCAGACGGGCTGGATGAGTGAATACGGCCACAAACTCAAATTCGATAGCGAAGGAAAGGCTGTATGCCCCGAAAGCAAAGTTACCTACCTGCTTAGGGATGGAGTGGTGAGTAAGGTGGCATAACCGTAGTAACGTGAGTTGGAAGAAAGAATGCGGGATTTGAGGCCTTTCTCTCTTCTCGTGGAATTCGTAAACCCAGCGCTTCAGGGATTAAATTATGGAATATTCCGCCGGGGGTATTAATCACCTATCCTCCGTCTGCTGAAAACCGGGAATGAATCTCATCTTTACATGCGTTTGCCCGGGTAAGCGTGCAGGTGTGTTGTGTAAAACGGTATTCACACTCCTCAAATCGGCGTGAATTATAGAAAACAGTTATTGACTAAAATAAATTCAGTGCTATGGAATACCAGGCCCAGTCCTCGCGTTATGAGCAAATGCAGTACCGTCGCAGCGGGAAGAGTGGAATTATGCTGCCAGAGATATCACTTGGGTTATGGCATAATTTCGGTTTTGTCGACCGTTTTGATACAAGCCGGCAAATTGTTTTAAAGGCATTTGACCGCGGTATTACCCATTTCGACCTGGCCAATAACTATGGTCCTCCTCCGGGTTCGGCCGAAGAAAATTTCGGAAGGATCATGAAAAATGATCTGAGGTCCTACCGCGATGAGCTTATTATTTCGACCAAAGCCGGTTACCTGATGTGGCCTGGTCCCTATGGCGAATGGGGCTCAAAGAAATACCTGGTATCCAGCCTCGATCAAAGCCTGAAGCGCATGAACCTGGATTATGTGGATATCTTTTACAGCCACCGCCCCGACCCGGATACGCCCCTGGAAGAAACCATGGCCACCCTCGATTTGATAGTACGGCAGGGTAAGGCTTTATATGCCGGTATTTCGAATTATCCCGCCGACCTCACCCAAAAGGCTGCCTCCATCCTGAAGCAAATGGGCACTCCCTGCCTGATACACCAGCCTGTTTACAACATGTTCAACCGCTGGACCGAAGATGGCCTGATGGATGTACTCGAACAGGAAGGCATGGGCTGTATTACTTTTTCTCCCCTGGCACAGGGGCTTCTTACCGACCGCTATCTGAAAGGCATTCCTTCGGATTCGAGGGTAGGGAAACAAACCGGCTTCCTCTCCGAAGACCGTGTTATAACTATGCTGCCCAGGATAAAGAGCCTGGATGAAATTGCCCTCCGGCGTGGCCAGAGCCTGGCCCAGATGGCTATTGCCTGGCTTTTAAAGGACAGGCGCGTAACCTCGGTACTGGTGGGCGCCAGTTCGGTGGCACAGCTTGAAAACAACCTCGGTGCGCTGGCGAATAAGCAGTTTAGCGCGATGGAATTGGAAGCGATTGAGCAGGTGCTGAACGGTAAATAAGGTAAGTCTAAAAACACTCAGCAGCGGGCTGATTTCTTCTTCTTTGCCAGTGTGTCGCTATCGTGCATTTTTTTAATATAAACATTTGCCATAGGAGGTTAACGGAACGGATTGCAAATCCGCGCCAGCGGGGGCTGTGTGTGTCCTGTGCCTATTTCTCCTGCAGGAGAATATTCTCGATTTGGTTCTTATTGTCAGGCAAATAATGTGAGGCCACATCCCATATTATTTCATAATCTATCCCAAAATATTCATGGGAGACTTAATTCCGTAATAAATACATTTCAGCCCAAGGGACTTATATATGTTTTTCTTTAATCTTGGAAGGTATATTCTTTGCGGCTTCTCCGATTATTTCAAAATTTCTTATTACTGCATCCACGGTCTTATAATCCCTTTTAAAATCTATGAAAGACATTCCTTCAATATATTCAGCAATGCGATTCATTGCCAGAAGAAGATCTTCAAGATACATAATATAGATGCGGTCTTCCTTTTTCAAGCTACACGTAATTTATCTGTTTAAGTATTCGATCCTTAATTTGACCTTTCAATGCATTCTTGGTTACAAGGTCTATTTTTCGATTAAATATCTGTTCAAGGTATAATTCAAGGGAAAAATATTTCCATCCTATCGGCCTTTCCAATTCAACAAGTATGTCTATGTCACTTTCTTCATTAGCCGTTTCATCAGCAAAAGAACCAAACAAGCCTATTTCCTTTACTGCATAATCCATATGAAGGGTCGGTTTTAACTCCTTCAGTTTTAATAGTATGTCATTCTTTGTAATCATGTATCAAAGATAATAAAATTAGAGATAGAAACGGATTTGTTTTTCAAGCATAGGGCATAACGTTTAGCGTTTTATTCATCGTTCCCACACAAATATATAAAGAAAGGGTAG
>JBAXXB010000437.1:0-2894 GCA_037128115.1 Bacteroidota bacterium | reverse complement strand
CCTTCTAAAAACCGCTACAGGTACAAACTTGAAGGCGTGGATGAGGACTGGAATGACATAGGTACACGCAATTTTGTTGCTTTTACCAATCTTCCACCGGGAGGATATACCCTTCATGTGAAAGGATGCAATAACGATGGACACTGGAACGAAACCGGGGTAAGTTTGTCCATTATCATTCGCCCTCCCTGGTGGAAAAGTAAGATGGCTTATGTAGCTTACTTTTTGCTGGTTGCCTTCATGGTTTTTCTTTATATCAAAATCAGGGAACGTAACCATCTGAGGGAACGCAGGTTACTTGAGGAAAAAGTAAGGTTGAGAACACAGCAGATAGAGGAGCAGAAATCAGAAATATTACAAAAAAATGCAGCACTGAATGAATTAAATGCAGCTAAGGATAAGTTCTTTTCCATCATTGCCCATGATCTCAGGAATCCTTTTAACGCCATAATCGGGCTGACCGATGTTCTGCTCATCAGCCTGGACGATCTGGATGCTGCAAAGTTGCAGAAGACGCTGGAGAATATTAAAAGTTCCTCGCAGCAGGCACGCGAACTGCTTGAAAACCTTCTGCTATGGGCACGATCCCAAACCGGATCCATCTCATACCGACCGGAACAACTTAACCTGAAAGCACAGGCTGAAGAAAGCATTGAACTCGTTGCCGTTCAGGCTGCCAGGAAGAACATCCGCATATTTGCTGACTTTGACTGCGGTGGTCTGATAGTCGGGGATATAAACATGGTAAATACAATTCTGCGTAACCTCCTTACCAATGCATTAAAGTTTACACCCAGGAATGGACAGGTCAGTGTAGGGATTTACCTAAATAATGGATTCTACGTCCTGAGTATAAAAGATACCGGTATCGGCATACCAGCCGACAGGCTGAAGAATATCTTCAGTATTGACACAGCTCACAAAACAAAAGGTACTGACCAGGAACCCGGGACCGGGCTGGGATTGATACTGTGCAAGGAGTTCATTGAAAAACACGGTGGCCGTATTGAAGTACAAAGTGAAGTCGGGAAAGGGAGTGAATTCCGGGTTATTATTCCTGGAAACAGGAATGCTGATGGCTCCTGATCGTACTGAATAATATAACCGTTTAACAAAACCATGAATACTTCGGACCTGGTATTTTTGATTCATCCGGCTTTTTCGCCCTCTGGCAGATAATTGCATTCCGTTTGCCGGGAATTCAATATGGTTCATCGATTTGATAATGACTTACAATATTGTTTACCATTATTTTGCGTAACTTAGTTAATGTAAAACAATTATCGAAAAGTCACGCAGAATGAAACGGAAAAACATCTTGCTCATTCATATCCTCTTCTGGTTTTATATGATTAACCAGGGGTTATTCCCGCTCTACACCGGGCAACTGGATGAGTCTATGCTGGTTAATCATAATTACCTGAGAGGAGTTTTCATTGCAGCTTTCCTGAATATGGTTACGTTTTATCCTGTTTATTTTAGTTTCCCACGATTGCTGAAGCTCAACAACCGGGTTTTTGCCTTGCTTATGGGGTTGGTCATGGTAGCTTTGATTACGGCAATCCGTGTACCTTCCGAAATAGGCCTCTGTAAGTTGTTTACAAGCCAGCCTGGTAAAGACGCTGCATTCAGTAATGCCTATATTTGGAACAATCTTAGGCTGGTCATCATCATCGGGATTTATGCCATACTGATACGGTTTATGATCAACTGGTTTGAATCCCAGAAACTCAGGGACGAACTTATCAACCATCAGCAGGCCAGCGAACTAGCCCTGATGAAGTCACAGGTGAACCCACATTTCCTGTTCAATACGCTCAATAACATTTATTCACTGGTTTACAGGAAGTCGGACGAAGCTCCTGAAGCAGTCATGAAGCTTTCATCCATCATGAGATACATGCTCTATGATTCCGCTGCTCAAAAGGTTCCCCTGGAAAAGGAGCTTGAATACCTGAAAAGCTTTATCGAATTGCAGAATCTGCGTACCAAATATCCCGGGTTTGTGTCACTTCAGGTTAATGGGAACACAGGGAGTAAAGATATAGCACCCATGCTACTGATTTCTTTTGTTGAAAATGCTTTTAAACACGGCCGTAAAAGCCCTGTCCCGGGAATCCTGATTCACCTGTCCGTTCTGAACGGGAAGATAACTTTCGAAGTAGTGAATTACCTTAAGAAGACATTATCAGCAAACGAAGAACCCTCAGGCGGAATAAGCCTGGATAAGATCAGGAGAAGGCTCGAACTGGTCTATCCTGAAAAGCACAAACTCCTGGTAAGCCAGGGAGCCGACACATTCAAAATAAACCTTGAAATAACATACTGACATGAAAATTAATTGCATAGCCGTTGACGATGAACCCCTGGCCCTCGAAATCATAAAAGATTACTGTGCCAAGGTACCTTTCCTGAACCTGATGCAGACGTTCGATAACGCCATTGATACAATGGAATTTCTTAGGAGTAATCGGGTGGACCTTCTGCTGCTTGATATTCAGATGGAAGATCTCACCGGCATAGAATTGCTCAACGCATTGAACGTGAAACCTTATGTGATCATGACTACCGCTTATGACAACTATGCCTTGCAGGGATTTGACCTGGATGTGACGGATTACCTGCTTAAACCAATTTCGTTTGAACGTTTCTTTAAGGGATTGAACAAAGTATACGACCGCATGCAGAAAGAAGTAACCCTATCCGTCGAAAAGCAGGCTGACGTGTATCCCCTGGATGCCATTAAAAGAGATTATTTCTTTGTGAAAACGGAAACTCATATCGAGAAAGTGACTACTTCAGAAGTTTTATATGTTGAAGGAATGGGTGATTACTGGCGGATCATATCCAAAAACAAGCGAATAATGACACTCATGAATGCCCGTGGCATAGAA
>JBAXXB010000436.1:0-2898 GCA_037128115.1 Bacteroidota bacterium | reverse complement strand
CCTTGCCCATTCCTACAAACTGTGCTCCCTGTCCGGGAAATACATATGCTTTCATAATTGATTGTTTACTGTTTAGAGATGCAAAAGTACAAATTCTGTTGCTAAAGCATAGGGTTTGTCGTAGGCTGTTCACAAAAAAGGCCGGAAGTACCGGCCCTGATTGGTTTTTAAAAGTGAGTTTTAATTCCTTCTGCCTAGGAAACGCAGCAGGAAAAGAAAGAGGTTGATAAAGTCGAGATACAGCGATAAGGCTCCCATAATGGCATACTTACGCGTCGATTCCTGGCCGGCAGTCATTTCGGTGCCGATTCTTTTGAGCTTCTGCACATCATAAGCCGTCAGCCCTGTAAACACCAGCACACCTATGAAACTGATAATGTACTGCATCGAATCGCTTTTAAGGAAGAAATTTACCAGGCTCGCAACAATTATGCCTATGAGCCCCATCATCATGATACTGCCAAATTTGGTCAGGTCGGTCTTGGTGGTATACCCGGCTATAGCCATTATCCCGAAAGTCAGTGAGGTAACCCCGAAAGTGGTGGCAATGGAACCCATGGTATACACCAGAAAAATGAAACTGAGGCTCAAACCTACCAATACGGAGTAAATAATAAAGAGCAAGGTCAGCGACATGGCACTCAGCTTCTGAAAGCGGAACGACATCAGCAATACAAAGCCAATAGGCGCAAGCATCACAAACCAGCCGAAAAAGGAAAGGCCTGTAGCCGTCACCATCATGCTGATGATTTCGGGAGTGGAAGCCACATAATATGCAGTGAAAGCAGTAATAGCCAGGGCAATAAACATCCAGGAGAAGACACCGGTCATAAAAGCACGCACGCTGCTTTCGTCGCGTACCTGCACATCGGTCATTGTATTGTACTGATTTTCATTAAACATAAAACAGGATTTTAAAATGAATTAAGACTGCAAAATTATACATTTTCCATGAGTTGATGCAACCTATTGCTGTTAATGCAAGCGGGAACCTATCAGGTGAATAAATTCCGCCCTGGTTTTATCCACCAGGAAAGCGCCGGTAAAATCGGAGGTGGTAGTTACTGAATTCTGTTTTTGTATTCCCCGCATGCTCATGCACATATGCTGTGCTTCGATTACAACGGCGACACCCAGGGGTTTCAGCGTATTATTTATGGCATCCTTTATCTGCGTGGTGAGCCTTTCCTGTACCTGCAGCCTGCGGGCAAAAGCATCTACCACGCGCGGAATCTTGCTCAGCCCGACGATACGGCCGTTAGGAATATAAGCCACATGGGCTTTCCCGAAAAAAGGGATCATATGATGCTCGCACATCGAATACAGTTCTATATCCTTTACGATGACCATCTGTTTGTAATCTTCGGAGAACATAGCCGAGCGCAGTATTTCCTCCGGGTCAAGATCATAACCGTGGGTAAGGAACTGCATGGCTTTTGCAACACGTTCCGGTGTTTTCGACAGGCCTTCACGTTCGGGGTTTTCGCCTATCAGCTTAAGTATTTCATGGTAATGAAAAGCCAGGTCTTTAATGGTCGACATATTGTAAATGTCACGCTTTTCATAACCGTCCTTTAATTCATAATCGTCCATGTTGTTTTCAATCATCATGGGTTTTACAATATCGCTGCTCATGGTATGGGTGGGTTCTGGGAATGGTTATTAGTAAATGGTAGTTAGTTATGTATTAATAGCGTTCAGTAATCTGAAAATCAGCTTATCCGCCAAAGTATTCAACAAAATTATTCTCGGTTTCGTACAGTTTGATGCTGTGTAAGTTTGCTCCCATGGCCGCAATGGGCTGAATAAGTTCGTCCCATATGCCTATGGCCAGGTTTTCGGTTGAGGCAAGCCTGCCTGCCATAAAATCGACTTCGAGGTTGATGTTCCGGTGGTCGAGTTTCTCAATCACCTGCTGATCGATGATGGCGCTCAGGTCTTTGAGGTTTACCAGGAAACCGGTAGCTGGATTTACATCTCCCTTCACGGTAACAAACAAGGTATAATTATGCCCGTGCCAGTTGGGATTCGAACATTTTCCGAATACCTGCAGGTTTTGTTCATCGCTGTATTCCGGCTTAAACAGCCTGTGGGCTGCATTAAAGCGTTCGCGGCGGGTGATATAGATCATGGATATCGGTTTAGGTATGTAAAAGTACTATATTATTGAAGCTTTCATTAATAAAACACCCGAAAGTATTAAGTGTTTAATGGAATGCAGGAAAAATTAAACAAAACAAATCAGGAGAATTGAAAGCCAACGAATTTTATAACAACTGCAAGGGTTGTACGCGGAGAAAATAATACGGGTTTAAACTCCGGATTGCCTTACCAGGCTGACAAAATGATCAAGCTTTTCCCTGTCGAGCTTATCGCCTGTCCGCACACCAGTACAGAGATCAATACCGAACGGCTGCACTTCGTGTATGGTTTGTTGTATATTCAGGGCATTCAATCCTCCCGCCAGGAAAACCGGTATAGCAATGCTGTTGCGGATTTCACGGCTAAGCTTCCAGTTGTGGGTGCGGCCCGTGACGCCGAGTTCCTTCACCTGTAGTTTGGGGTTGCCGCTGTCGAGCAAAATGGCATCCACCATTTCCGAAAGAGCAATGGCTTCGGCTACGGATTTTTCATCCAATACATGGATTACCTGTACAAGTTTTATCCCGGGTAAAGCCAGCCGGAGTTCCTTGTATGTTCCAACTTTCAGTGCGTCAACCAGCTGAATGGTATTGGTATGGGTACGTTGATGATGCTTTATTATTTCCATAACCGATGTCGCGCTGGTAAGCAGAAAGGTAGCGATAGGAGGGGGTGTGGACCTGGCAATTTCGGAAATAAGTTCGTCGGGTATTACACCGGGTCCACTGGGCATAGGTCCCACCAGGCCAAGGGCAG
>JBAXXB010000435.1:0-2922 GCA_037128115.1 Bacteroidota bacterium | reverse complement strand
CACCTTAAAGTTACCATCAAATTGCCGCCTCCGCAAGGGGGCGGTTTAGTTCAACTACAATATATCCTTCTTAAAAGTAAGATAAACTATAGCAGTACGGCTGGCTAACCCAATCTTACATTAATTTTATCGGTATAAATCTTTAAATTATTCTATAGCGTTTTAACCGCACTGCCCATCTGTTTTATCCCATATAATCCTCACTTCAAATATAAATATTTATACATCTGCGCCGCACGTATCTGAAAATAAGATGCGTGCGAACTGGGCTTATTCCTTCTTCTTTACCAGTGTGAGAAAAGAAAGCAACTTTTTACTTCATAATCAAACCGGGATGTAGTTCAACCAGGAATAATCGCTGGGTCTTGCTGTCCGCTTATACTCCTGTTTATTATTCTAATTTAAAGTCTACTAATTCGTAGTTTGCGTTTCGTCCTCCTGCATCAGTTTGTTTCAAAATGCCTTTTTCCACCAAGTCTTTTATGTCCCGTAAGGCTGTGTCGGTAGAGGTTTTTGCAATCTTGGCCCATTTAGAGGTATGTAGTTTTCCTTCAAAATCGTCAAAGAGTTTATTAAGTATTATGCGTTGGCGTTCGTTGATGGGGGTGTGTTCGTGTAATTTCCAAAACTCAGCTTTATGCAATATTTTCTGCGTGGTGTTTTCAGTGGAGAGCATCGCATTTTTGAGACAATGCAAAAACCAGTCGATCCATTCGGTAATGTCGCATGAACTATGTTGCACCTTTTGCAATACTTCGTAATAGAGTCTGCGTTCGGCTAATATTTGACCAGACATACTGTAAAAACGTTCTCCACTGCCTTCTGCACAGGCAAGCAGCATGTCGGTTAGGGCTCTTCCAATTCTGCCGTTTCCGTCATCAAAGGGGTGAATGATAATAAACCAAAAGTGCGCAACGGCAGCTTTCAAAACAGGGTCAAGGCGGTTTTCGTTGTTGAACCAATCCAAAAACTTGTCCATTTCCGTTTTTACTAATTCGGGCTTTACAGCTTCGTAATGCACTTTTTCTTTGCCCATAGCGCCCGAAACAATTTGCATTTTACCTGTTCGGTATCGTCCCACTTCGATTAAGTATGGTCCGCTGTACCCCGTGGGGAAAAGTGCTGCGTGCCAACCAAACAAACGTTTTTCAGTTAAAGGTAAAGTGTATCGCTGGGTGGCATCCAGCATCATTTCTACAACGCCTTCAATGTGGCGACTGCTCGATACAAGTCCTGCCGTGTTTATGCCCAAACGCCTTGCAATGGACGAGCGTACCTGGTCATAATTGAGTAATTCACCTTCAATTTCTGATGATTTTACTACGTCTAAGGTTAAGGCGGTCAGCGTGGCTTCTTCTTTAGCAGAAAATCCTAAAGTATTCATTTGCCCCATTATTTTGCCTTGCATAAACCGCACTTCACCAAATACGACATTTATGGCTTTGTCCTGCCACGAAAAATCTGTCCAGTTTTTATACTCGTAAATGTATTTTGCCATTACTAATATATTTATGCGGTAAATATACAAATTAATTGCCGCAATAATGCGGTGATAATTTTATTTATTCACCGCAAGGGAATCGGTTGTCAATGCTCGTAATTTTTATACTGCACGAACATCGGCTATAACGGTCCGAGGTTATGGCAAGTGCAGAAATAAATGCTTGCTCAAAGTCAGCCAGCACAAACCTACCCGATAATTCCTGATTCATACACGCAACGCCTGAAAACCGTCACAAAATGCATAGCTCCCCCAGGGATGTAGTTCAACCAGGAATAATCGCCGGGCGTTGCACGCCGCTCATATTCCTATTTATTGGTGGCAGTTCTTCGTTTCTATTTATCGGAAATTATCATTTTACAAATTCCTAAGATATTATTGTCTTTTGTCAATTGAATAAAGTACAAGCCAGAATTTAAGGCTTTTCGTTCAATCACAAACTCTTGTCCAGACAAATTAGGAATATCTCTTACGAGCTTACCTGCAGTGTTATAAATCTTCAACTCGCAAGCTGTCAAAAAAGACGTAGATTTCAGGATCCCATAAGTAGTCAATGGGTTTGGAGAAATGGCAAAATTTTCTATAGGAATGTCTTTTGCAAGACCAACTGTCGTATAATAACAAGAAGAGAAATTGGAATTTTGGAATTTTAAAGTATCATTTTCAGTAAAACAGTTTAAGTCTATATAAACATCAGACATACACATGTTAAACCCAATATTTAAAAGTCCTTTCAAACTTCCAATTCCTTCGATCCATTGTTCAGTATTCCAGTTGGAAAAATTGTAACGTTTCCGAGTTTCTCCGTTCAATAATTCGATGGAGTCAATTGAGTCCAAAGTCATTTCAAACTGACAACCCCTTATATTAGCATAGTAAATCTCACCTGGTGTTAAAGTAAAATCATAAAAAAGATATTCGTCAATTAAATCAGTGAAATATACTTTTTGGTTTAATTCTTCTCTCATCGCTCCGAACAATGACCAACTGCTATGAGACGAATCTGCTGAAATATACAGTTTCTTATACAAATTGGTTCCAACTGTTGTATCCCCTTGGAATTTATAAAAATGAGTTTCACAACCTCCAAAATTTAAGCAGTTAACCTCGCTCCATATTTTATTCTCTTTAATTAATGGATAATTCGTTTGTGCGCTAGTCAAAAAATAAGTTAACATGAACATGATAGTCAAGGACAGAGTTTTCATAATAATCAGGTTTTAAGTTGTTTATAATTGATTTTTGTCGATTCTGTTTTAGCATTGCCACCAACGGATGACGCTATGGCAAGTGCGGGAATAAATTGTTGCTCAAAGTCAACCAGCACAAACCTACATAATAATTTTAAATTCATACACGCAACGCCTAAAAACCGTCACAAAATGCATAGCTCCCCCCAGGGATGTAGTTCAACCAGGAAT
>JBAXXB010000434.1:0-2934 GCA_037128115.1 Bacteroidota bacterium | reverse complement strand
GACTGCCGGTGCGAGCAATGTGAATGGCTCAACTAGCACCGACAGAACCAACTATTACGAAGTCATTCCCAGGAATGCAGTCGAAATGGCCTTGTGGATGGAAGCGGACAGGATGGGATTCCTGCTGAGCAAGGTAAACCAGGAAACCTTTGTTACCCAGCAGAATGTGGTGCAAAACGAAAAAAGGCAGGGCGACAATAAGCCTTATTCGCAAAGCCAATATATGTCGACCAAACTGATGTACCCTGCGACTCATCCCTATGGACATACCGTTATTGGCGACCTGGAAGATCTTTCAGCAGCCTCGCTCCAGGATGTTATTGATTTCCATACTCAATATTATGCCCCCAGCAATGCGACCTTGATTGTGGTAGGAGATATAGATATTGCTCAGACAAAAAAGTGGATAGCTACCTATTTTGCAGAAATAAAATCGGGACCGGCTCCAAAACCCTTGCCAGTAATGCCGGTTACACTCAACGAAACGGTACGTGCATATTGTGAAGACAACCTGGCTAACGCACCCCGTTTGTCAATGGAATTTCCCACAGCTGAGGATTTTAACAAAGACTCCTATGCGCTTGATTTTTTCGGTCGCATTTTTGCAGGAAGCAAAAAATCGCCCTTGTATAAGGTGATTGTTGAAGAGAAAAAGCTCGCATTATCTGTTTCGGCACGTCAAAACAGTTCGGAACTTGCAGGTGAATTTGGAATCACCATCACGGCCCTGCCAAATGTTAAATTAAGCGAGGTGGAAGCCGCCGTTAAAGAGGCTTTCCTGCGGTTTGAAAAGGACGGCTTCACGGAAAAAGATGTGGAACGACAGAAAGCCGGCATTGAATATGGATTTTATCGTCAGAGTGCCAGCGACCTGAATAAAGCCATGCGGCTCGGCGACTACAATATATTTAACGGCTCGCCCGATTTTATGACCACGGATTTCAACAACCGTATGAATGTTACAAAAGAGGATGTGATCAGGGTGTATGAAAAATACATTAAAAATCATACTTATTTAATTACCAGCATAGTCCCCAAAGGCCAGGCCGAACTGGCCGCCTCAGACTCCAAATTGTGGGTGGTTCAGGAAGAGTCAATCGATAAGCAGGGAACAAAGAAAAAGGATATTGTAAATGCTCCTTATGTTCCCATCCCATCCCTCATCGACAGGACCATGGAACCGATGAAAGGTCCTGACCCGGTAGTAACTGTTCCAGCCATTTGGAAAGACAAAACATCCGGTGGCATCCCGGTATACGGAATTAAACAAAGTGCCTTGCCCCTGGTACAATTCTCGATTATACTGAAGGGCGGGATGCTGCTCGACAAACCCGACCTGGTTGGTGTAGGTTCGTTGACGGCCAGGCTAATGAACCAGGGAACCAAAACTAAAACACCGGTTGAACTGCAGGAAGCCATCCAGGATTTAGGAGCAAATATCTACATCAATGGCGGCAAAGAAGCTATAACACTTTCAGGAAGCTGCCTCAGCAGCAAACTGAATGAAACAGTTGCACTGGCTAAAGAAATGCTTTTCGAACCCCGCTGGGATGCAAAAGAATTTGAACTGGCAAAAAATCAGACCATTGAAGGGTTAAAACGAACCGAAACATCTCCTGCGGCTGTTGCGCAGAATGTATTCAGCAAATTGATTTACGGCACTGACAATATACTGGCCAATGAATCGGACGGAACAATCAAATCAGTCGGCAAAATCACCCTTGCTGACCTGCAGAACTATTATGAACAATATTTCTCGCCTTCCGCCTGCAAAATAAATATAGTCGGAGATGTTACTCAAAAAGACGCCGTGGCATTGTTCAATGGCTTGAAGGACTGGAAAGTAAAAGATGTCAGGGTTCCGGCTGTCCCTGCAATAGTCTCAGCCAAACCCGGAATTTATTTCATTGACATCCCAAATGCCAAACAATCCCAGGTGCTGGCCGGTCATGCCGGGCCTAGCTACATTGATCCGGATTTTTATAAGGCAATTGTAGTCAATTATAAACTGGGAGGCGATTTCAACGGCATTCTAAACATGATTTTACGTGAAAAGAAATCCTTCACTTACGGGGCACGTTCGGGGTTCAGCGGCCTTACTTACGGAGGACAATTTCTTGCCAATACTTCAGTCCAGTCAAACTCAACCTTCGAAACCACCCAGATTATCCGCGACGAGATCAAAAAATATACTGAGGGGATTTCAAAAGAAGATCTCGACCTGGTTAAGAGCACATTACTACTGAGCAATTCGGGGAAATTTGAAACCCTGCAGCAACTTAACGAAATGCTTGCGCCCATTGTTCTGTATAATCTGCCATTCGATTACATCAAGCAGCGTGAAGAAATTGTACAAAAAATGACAACGGCAGAACACGCTCAATTATCAAAGCAATTAATCCATCCCGATCAACTGATTTACCTGATTGTTGGTGACAAGGCCACGCAATTTGACAAATTGAAGGAACTGGGACTTGGTGACCCTATACTGCTGAATACTGATGGACAAAGAGCATCGCAGTAGCATACCTGGATAAAGAGAATACCATTATTATTACCGCAATATTAAGGATCCAACTACAGCCGGGCTATTACCCGGCTGTAGTTTTTTATAATCAGTTAGCTGGCATTAATTCAGTCTCAATCAATTCATTTCGGATTGAAATTTCTTCCGGTTTAGTTGGCTTTATTAATTGAGATTTTACTAAGCCTGACCGACCTACAATAATTCACAGCCTGTTCTGTTTCCAAAACCCCGTTATGAGCCAGCAATGCAATCACTTCTTCAGCCAAACTCACCCTGAACCGGGTCAATAAAGTAGGATTCCGGCGGTAAAAACCTGGCCAATTCTGCCAATATTCTCCTATCATATTATATCATCAGGGTCAACGCATTTAAATTTTAAGTATTTTCAATAAGAAGTTGTTATCCCA
>JBAXXB010000433.1:0-2944 GCA_037128115.1 Bacteroidota bacterium | reverse complement strand
CCATCTTGGCATCTATAAAATTCTCACTGTCGGGGTGTTTGATGGAGATTGACAGCATGAGTGCACCACGGCGACCATCCTGTGCCACTTCACGGGTCGAGTTGCTGAAACGTTCCATAAACGGCACTATTCCCGTTGAGGTAAGTGCACTGTTTTTGACAGGGCTGCCCGAAGGCCTGATATGCGAAAGGTCGTGTCCCACACCACCGCGGCGTTTCATGAGCTGTACCTGCTCCTGGTCCACTTTCATGATGCCTCCGTACGAATCCTGGTTACCATCGCTCCCTATAACAAAACAGTTCGACAGGGACGAAATCTGGAAGTTGTTTCCTATTCCTGCCATGGGGCTTCCCTGGGGAACGATATAACGGAAATTACGGAAGAGTTCAAAAATAGCTTCTTCGGCCAGGGGATTCGGGTATTTCGTTTCGATGCGTGCCACCTCTGAGGCCAGGCGACGGTGCATATCGTCAGGGGTGAGCTCATACACATTGCCGTCGCTGTCTTTCAGGGCGTATTTATTCATCCACACACTGGCTGCAAGCTTGTCGCCCTTAAAATAGACGGTAGCTGCTTCCAGCACTTCCTCATGGTTATAAGCAGTCAGGTTTTTAGTAACCGGTTTTACGGTAATCTCTTGATTCATTTGGATCAGTTCAGGTTGTGGAACGTTAACAGGTTTGGGTTCCGGGGCCTGTTCCAACAGCTCAGGCTGGGGGATCCCCGGCCGCTGGCGTTTTTCGAGTACTTTCCCGTAAAAATCGTTTTTTGCACCTTCCTCGACAAAGGAATCAAGTTGTGAAAAAAGATTAGCATCCATATTGTTCTCCGTTCTCAATTAATAATAAAAATAATATCCTGAAAGCCAACAGTATTAAATAATTATTAAGGCTGACATCAGGATTTACAAATTTACACTATGCGATTGGTAATAATCAAATACAGTTATTAACAAATACTCGTGTACTAAGTACTAACTACCTCTATATGTGTTTTTTATGCTATTAATAAGTAGCGAAACCCTTATGAATAGCGGGTTTCAGAATGCCCGTAAACAAAGGGATGTAAGAATATCAAAATTTATATATAAAAACAAGGAGGGAAGTGTCATTATGTGGGATGAATACAATGTAAGTTATTACGTCGCTGATATCAAGTAAAAAAGCTGCAGGTTGTTCGACTAACGTTCTTGTTTCCAGGTCAGCTTTGTACCAAACCCAAGCCTGTTATGTGTCATCTTAATAAAATCAGGTTTAATGCCCCAGAGAACCAGCTTTTTGAAGCCCGCAACAGGAAATTTCTTCAGGTATGCAGAACAAGCCTTAGTGTACAGTTCGTCTTTCAGCTCGGCGGAAAGGCCGGTAAACTGTATGCCTTGTATCTTCCCTATCATGGTAGTTTCAAGTGCTATGGCCCCGGCCACCGATGGTTGAGCCAGCAATTCATCAACATGCCGGGTTCCGAAATCGGAAGTAAAGACAAACAGGTTCAGTTCATCCATGTACACATAAAAACAAGTGCTGACATACGGAATATTAGCTGCGGAAGTTGCCAGGGTGAATATATGGTGCTTGTGGATAAATTCGGTAATTCTTTTTTCGGGTAGTTCAGCCATGCTATAATGATACGATGTTTCTACGGTTCAATCCTTCAGCTTTTTATAATCATTTTCAGTGCAATGGCGATCAAAGCGAGCCCGAAGATTTTTTTTACCGTGGCCACGGGAATGTTAAGGGCTATTTTTGAACCAAAATACCCGCCTATCGTAAAAGCCACGGCTATGATCAAAGCGTATTTCAAATTAACCTGCCCCGATTTATAATAATTCATAACAGCAAGAATTCCCACCGGGGGTAGCATTACTGCCAGGCTGGTGCCCTGGGCTCCTATCTGGGTCATACCCAGGAAAAATATCATGGCCGGGATCATGATAACCCCACCCCCAAGACCCACCATGCCACCAAATACTCCGGCGGCTAGACCGATTAATGTCAATATAAGTATTTCCTGTAGATTCATAACACGTTTGTTAAATTTGAAAAATGGCCAGCTATATTAAATCCAATCAAAACTAATCCTTACCCGCAACAGAAACTGTCCGGATGATTAAAAATCGAGGCTGAGCGACAGGTAGAAAATCCTGGGTTGAATCACCTGGTCTTCGATACCCCAGGCCCAGTCGGCCCGCAAAAAATACCCAAAGAGGGTGCTTCGCAAACCAAATCCATACCCGGCAATGAGCGGATCTTTCTGCACCTGGACCGTAATATCCAGTGGTGGGCTGCTGATAGTCCTGGTGTAATTTGTATTTGCTTCGGTTAGTGGATTGAGTCCCTGCCAGGCAGAGCCAATATCCGTAAATCCCACAACCTGGAAATTATTCAGGAATTCGGATCGCAACGGCTTATTGAGTAGGTACCTGAAAACCGGGAAACGCAATTCGGAACTCAGCAAGGCAAATGTATTCCCGCTTCTCGCATTTTGTTTGAATCCCCGCATGCTGGTGGCCAGGGTCTGGAAGGCATAATCCTGGGTATAATCGATCTGGTACTCGGTGTTGAATTCGGGCGACAACCAGTTATCCACGCCTCCCATATAATACAGCAGCCTGTTTTTACCAAACGAAGTACTTCCTGCCAGGCGGTTTGCCCAGATAAAGGAACGGTGGATCTTGGTATAGTGACGAAAATCGAATCCTACTACAATCATATTTACCGAATTAATTGCAACTTCCTTATTTGCAAACTTTGATCTAGTATGTACTTTAACATTTGGTATTAAGGCATCTCCTGTAAAAAGGTAGTTTTCAATATGAAAAGAAATACAATCATTATTATGACCAGGGGTGTCAATTATTTTTGCAACTACATTTTCAAATATTTTGATTTCGTTATCTTTCAAAAAAATAACATCAAAAGAATCTAATACAAAGGGATCATCAGTA
>JBAXXB010000432.1:0-2944 GCA_037128115.1 Bacteroidota bacterium | reverse complement strand
TGCTGGGACTATTACTGCTCAAACTTATCGACAGTCGTACCGTTCTGCTTGTATTTACGACCGGGGCAATCATTTCTCTGGCTTTTGCCTTGTTTGGCCCTGCCACCATATCTATATATGCCTTCCCGGTAACTGGGTTCTTCCTTTCCGTGATGTGGTCCGTTGTTTTTTCTCTGGCGCTGAATTCTGTTCCTGCGCATCATGGCAGCTTTTCGGGAATTTTATGTACGGCTATTTTAGGTGGTGCTGTTGTTCCATTACTTATTGGTGGAGTTGGCGAACTAATCGGCCTGAAATTTTCGATGTTGTTACTTTTTGTCACCCTGGGTTACATTTTCAGTATTGGAATCTGGTCAAAGCCCCTTATAACGAATAAAACATTTAAAAGTTAAGCAGGAAACACTCCTGAATCCGACAATTTTACGTTAATTTAGCTGCTGCACCCTGATAAAACAAAATGCACAAAATTATCCTGCTGATCGACATTTCGGAGGAATACGGTCAGAACCTGATGAAAGGAGTGGTAAAATACTCGAAAGAGCATGGTCCATGGGTATTCTGCCGCATGCCCCTTTTTTACAGGGAGACACTCGGCATGGAAGGCATACTCAATTTTGCCAAAGAATGGGAAGCCGACGGAATTATCGCCCAGCTCTATAACGACCTGGATGTCAGGAAAGTATTGGATGCAGGTATCTTCCTGATCGTGGAGGATTTCAAGGAACGTTTTTCGGACATTCCAAACATTACCGGTGGGTATTTTGAAGCCGGGAAGATGGGCGCCGAATATTTCCTCGAAAAAGGGTTTAAGAATTTCGCTTTCTATGGATTTAAAAATATCGTTTGGTCGCGCGAACGCGCCGAAGGTTTCGCAAATCACCTGAATCCGCTTGGCTTCCAGGTACACTATTTTGATAACGACCAGGCCCCTTCACGTGAATTGTGGCACTATAAACCATCCGCCCTGAGTAAATGGTTACAGTCGTTGCCGAAACCAATCGCCATTATGGCCTGCGACGATGAGCGGGGCCAGCATATTACCGAAGCCTGCAAACATGCCAAAATCCAGATTCCCGAAGAAATAGCAGTACTGGGCGTGGATAACGATATTATGACCTGCAATTTATCGGACCCGCCATTATCCAGTATTGACCTCGATACGGAAAAAGGAGGTTACGAAGCAGCTCGCTTAATGGATCTTTTAATCACAAAACAGGTAACTGAAAAATACGATATCCTTGTAAAACCTACACAGGTAATAACCCGGCAATCCACTGATATAGCTTCGGCAAACGATAAATACATCGCCAAAGCACTCAAATTCATTCATCAGAATATAGATAACCGTATAAACGTAGCCGATGTTTTGAAACAGGTGCCGCTTTCGCGCAGGGCACTGGAGAAACGTTTCCAGGAAACTACCGGTACAGGCGTCTATAAATACATATACAACCTGCAGATCCAGAAATTTGCCCAAAAGCTGCTTGAAACGGATAAGACTATTTTTGAAATAGCCCTTGAATCAGGTTTCGACAATACAAAAAATATCTCCCGCCAGTTTAAACAGGTGAAGGGCTGCACGCCTATTGAGTACAGGACCAAACACCTGGCCCGAAAAAAATAACTGGAATCCGGGTTCTCAATTTTCTCCATCTTTTTCTTTCTTACTAAGGTTCCCTTTGGTTTTAATAGAAACTATCCTTTTAATTGCGCAAATTGAAGTTATTTATACGCAATTTCCGCAATTCATGAAGGCATATATTCAATATCTTTGAATGGATATACAAAGCTGACAAATTGTAAATCTCTAATTTTATGATGATTGTATTTAATTTCAATATGGATTCTACACATTCATAATTCACCTTTTATAAAAATACACCAAAAACGGAAAACATGAAAAAAAAGCTACTTAACGATTATTTGTTGACTTGTTCGGCAAAATCTTTTCTGCTGGTTTTAATGTGTTTGATGTTGACTCAGTTGAGCCTTCAGGCACAGAATATCAGTATAAAAGGAGTTGTAAGATCAACTGACGGAACTACTTTGCCTGGAGTAAACGTGGCTCTGAAAGGTACTACTGCCGGAACAAACACCGGAAGCGATGGGAAATATTCCATCTCAGCTTCAGCCAAAGATGTGCTGGTATTTTCATTTCTAGGCTATGCAACCCGGGAAATTGCCATAAAAGGGCAATCTGCCATTGATGTGGTTCTTACCGAAACTGCTACAAATCTCGAGCAAATTGTAGTTGTCGGATATGGAACCCAGCGGAAAAGCGATCTAACCGGCGCTGTTGTGTCAGTGAAAGCCGCTGATATTGAAAAAATACCTGCGGCTACTACCGACCAGGTTCTGCAAGGTCGTGCATCTGGCGTAACTGTCACTTCCAACACGGGAATGCCGGGAGCTCCTCTTCAAATCAGGGTAAGAGGAATAGGAACCATTAATAATTCATCGCCTCTATTTGTCGTCGATGGATTTCCGGTCGATGATATCGGGTATATTAACCCGGCAGACATTGCTTCAATGGAGGTATTGAAAGATGCTTCATCCACAGCAATTTATGGAGCCAGGGGAGCTAATGGAGTTATCCTGGTTACTACCAAGAGTGGAAAGGCCGGTGTGCCGGTAATAACTTTTGATACGTATTTCGGGTCATCAAAAATGTGGAAAAAGCCAGAGTTGTTGAATGCGTCGCAATGGGCAATGCTCAAAGACGAAGCGCTCACGAATGCGGGCCTCGATCCGATTCCGGCTTTAGTTGATTATCAAAGTCTTGGCCAGGGTACCGATTGGGTAAAAGAAGTAACCCAAACCGCCGCTACCCGGAACCTTAATTTCTCTGTTTCGGGCGGTAACGAAATGGTTAAATATTTCCTGAGCGCCAATAACTACAAACAGGAAGGGATCGTTCGGAAGTCAGATTTTGAAAGGACTTCGG
>JBAXXB010000431.1:0-2955 GCA_037128115.1 Bacteroidota bacterium | reverse complement strand
TGATCTCAAACTCCACTCCCGGTTTCGACGATGCATTCGATGCCATCAAAATTCTAAGTAATTCAGGAGCGCCCTCCCTGTACCTTAGTGCCGGTGATGAAGTAAAATATGCAGTCAGTTCAGTGCCTTCAGTGAATTCATCGCTCGAAATTCCGCTGAATATTCTTTGTTCAAAAAAAGGAATGTTCATACTTACGGCTGCCGGATGCAACCGCTTTGAGAACCAGGTGCCGCTCAACCTTGAAGATAAAGAGACCGGGAAATACATCGACCTCAGAGCCGACTCCATTTATTCGTTCTACCAGTCTCCTGAAATGAATCCGGCCAGGTTTGTGTTACACTTTAAAACGACCGAAGGAACCCCGGACCAGGGAGTAGCTGAAACCAATGTGAGCGTGATGCCCGGGGAAATCAGGATCACCGGCTCTGCTAATAAACCCATTGTTGCCAAATTATACTCGATCGACGGGAAACTGATCAATTCAGCCGCGGGCCTTCTGCCAGAAGGCATCAGCCTTGAAAACAGGTCGCGTCCTTTTGAGATTTGTATTCTGCAGATATTAAATGGGACACAGACCATCACAAAGAAAATACTTACCAAATAATCCTATATGCTGCTTTCATTCGTGCTGGGGTGAAAGAGGTAAATGTAAAAAAACGATCCGATGAAAAAACTGAGTATATTGCTGGCCGAGGATGATGCGATGATCGAAAAGATTACAACATTCTACCTGAGACGTAACGGGCATGAAGTGGATGTCGCAAAGAACGGGTTCGAAGTATTGACCTGGTTTAAAACCAAAGTCTACGATTTGATCCTGATGGATATCAACATGCCCGAAATGGATGGTCTTGAAGCAGTTAAGAAGATAAGGAAGATGGAGTCAGACTATATTCAGAAGGCCCGTACAGCCATTATCGCATTGACAACAAATCCCGACAAAGATGAATGCATTGATGCAGGTGTGGATGGCTACGCACAAAAACCGTTTGTACTAAGCGAATTAAACTCCTTGTTCCGGGCATACGACCTGGTGTGATTATTTGTTTTTATTTTTAACATCCATATGTATCTTAGCGGGGGTAAGTGATTACTCCCGCTTCTTTTTTAAATTTGTTGCTCCTATGCGGATACCTATGCACGCAAAAAAGAATATTCACCGCTTATTCCTGGCGTTGCTGACCCTGGTCCCGCTCCTGTTGCACGGGCAGTATTATAACCTGGGGCAGGATCCTTCGGCATTGAAATGGAGGCAGATCAACACACCCGGTTTTCGTATTATTTACCCTGAGAATTTTGAGCAAAAGGCACAAAAAATGATTCCTATGCTTAACAATATTGCTAAGCAAGGGGGCAAAACACTTGCCTTTAAGCCGGGTAAAGTTCCTTTCATCCTTCACAATTACAATACGGAGGCCAATGCAGTCACCGTTTGGACTCCCAAACGGGTAGAACTCTATACCTGCCCTCCCCAGGACAATTATGCCCAGGATTGGCTCGACCAATTGGTGACTCACGAATACAGGCATGTTGTGCAGCTTGACCGGACAAACCAGGGCTTTACGCGGGTATTGTCGTGGCTAACCGGCGAGCAGGCCGCTGCCCTGGTCAGCGGGTTATTTGTCCCGCCCTGGTTTATGGAAGGCGACGCCGTGTGCACCGAAACCGCGCTGAGCCGTTCAGGCAGAGGGCGTATACCTTCCTTCGAAATGCTCCTCAGGGCCCAGGTCACTCAACGGGGAGCTTATTCCTACGATAAAGCTGCCCTGGGTTCATACAAAACATTCGTACCCAACCAGTATGTGCTCGGGTATTCGCTGGTTGCCAATGTGAGGCGTAAGTATGGTTACCAGGCCTGGGTCAGGGCCCTGGATGAGGTGGCCTGGAAACCTTATAGTATAACCCCGTTCAACCACGGGCTGAAACAGGCAACCGGCTACGGAAAGGAAGAGTTGTACCGCATGACTATGCTGGATATGGACAGCATGTGGAAATACCAGGATGCACATACACAAAAGACAGCGTTTGTCCGGCTCAGCGGTATTAAAAAAAACGCCTACGAAACGTATGAATATCCTGTATATCTCAATGATACATTGGTCATTTCCAAATTCAGCAGCCTCGACGAGATTACCCGCTTTGTTCTAACCGGACCGAAAGAATTTAACCAAACCATTGTTAGCCCGGGATTCCTGTCTTCAGGTACCTTTTCGTCAGTAATAATGGCAGATTCGGACCAAACCGTTTCGCAGCAGGCTGCTATAGGGAAAGGCAACTGTTTTATGTTGGCCTGGGCCGAGACGATCAATGATCCCCGCTGGGAAAACCGCAAATTTTCAGTAATAAGGACATATGATAGCAGGACCGGGAAAACCCGTTCGCTTACGCGCGAAAGCCGTTATTTTGCACCCGCTTTTGCTCCCGGCGGCAGCGCGATGGCTGTCGTTAGTGTTGACCCGGTTAACCGCAGTTCCCTTTTAGTGCTCGACGCGCATACAGGCGAAGTGAAAGACACCCTACTTGCATCGGATTCGGACTTTTATATGACCCCATCCTGGTCAGGGGATGGAAAATGGATCGTTTATATTAAGCTTGACAACCAGGGGAAGAGCATCAACATGTGTAATTCAGCGGGAACGGGTATAAAGCAAATCCTTCCTCCCACATTCACCGAAATTTCCAACCCTGTTTTTGCAGGTGGGTATGTACTTTATAACGGGTCCTATTCCGGGATTCAGAATATTTATGCCATAGATTTGAATAACAATGATATTTTCCAGGTTACCTCTGCCGCATTCGGGGCAGGGAATGCACACCTTAGCCCCGGAGAAAGGAAAATAGTTTATTCCGATTACTCCGCTTCAGGGTACAGCCTGGCAGAAACAGCCTTTGAGCCGGGTACGTGGAAAAAACTAACCGGCATCCGGGATTACTCGCCTTCACTTTATAAGTAC
>JBAXXB010000430.1:0-2965 GCA_037128115.1 Bacteroidota bacterium | reverse complement strand
AAAACGAGCGCCTGCCAAAGCAAAACGAGCACCTGCCAAAGTAAAACTGATACTTGTAAAAGTAAAACCAGCACCTGCGGTTTTAAAACGAGCAACTGCGGAAATAAAACGACCAACTGCGGAAGTAAAAGGGAGGAACTGCTTAAATACAGTTGGAAGGCGTTTTTCCAGTCCCTTCCTTGTTGTAGCTTCTGACGGATAGGTTTCATGATATTTAGAGCACCAATAGCAGTTCATGCTGCTTCCATCTTCAATCGTAGGGCAGTGTGCTCTGATCTTCCACTTTCTGCCTTACTGAGGATTTGAGATGGCTGGGGGAGGCGAAAAAAAACCCCGCTTAAAAAGCAGGGTTAAATTTATTTTCTGAATTTGGGCTTAGAACGGGCAACACTCCATTTCCCTCACGCGGCCACCGCGATAGCCGGGATTAAATCCGGAGGAACCTCCTCCAAACAGGCTGAAGTTGTCGAATTCAAAAACCAGGGATATTTCGTGTGAGGCACGGCCGGCTACATTCAGGTTGGTTTCGATGATGTAATCGTACGAATACATGATTTTCATGCGGGACTCTTTGTTCCATGGGGCATTAACCCCTACGGTGAAAATAGCATCTTTAGCTTCGAAAAAGTTGAAGGTTTGGTTACGGAACCATGCGCCAAAGTAGATAGATGATTTCAGGACGTTTAAGCCAGCAGTATAAGTCGTAAACTCAGCCTGTTTTTCATATTGAAACCCGGGATTAAACTTAAAACTGCCGCTGGTCTGGTACGAACGGTAGGAAGAAGACCGACCCTGGTCCATTTCAATGACAAGGTCTCCGTTTATAACCAGTTTGCGTGGTAAGGGGGAATTCAGGCCTAAAAAAGATTCATTGGGTTGAAAAACGTGCTGAACCGCCAAACCAAGCGTCCCCTGTATGTTAGTACTACCTGCACCTGTTTCGGCAAAGCGGTATACACCGCCTACAGCAAAATCGGGATAGGATACGCGGTTGGATGCCGGAGCCTCAAAAGCAGTCTGGTAAATCCTGCCGTAACGGGCATTGAGTTCATCAGTAAAAACAAATTCATCCCAGTTTACAGCTTTCTGAGCATAGGAAACCATGAAGCCCACCTGTGCAATCATATTTTCATAAAGCGGGATGCGTGCTGCCGTGCCAATACCCACATTGGTTGATTTGATCATCCCTGTGCCGGCCTTATCGGATGTAACTATGAGGCCAAGTCCACCTGATCCCGGAATGGCGCGTTCAGCCATATCCACCGAAAAGTCGTAGGTTTTGAAAGAAACCGGTAAGCCGGTCCATTGATCACGGTAGTTGAACCGGGTCCGTATGCCCTGGGTCAGGCCAATATACCCCGGATTGTAATAAATCGGGTTATTATAGAACTGCGAGAAGATAGGATCCTGTGCTTTTAGCTGGCAAAAACCGGCTGAAAGAAGGATTAACAAGATCGCCCGATAAACCCGGTGCCGGTATATGTAGTTATTTTCCATGTTGTTATCCAATATTTGATACCTACCTCCAGGCGACATTCACCAGTTTGTTAGTACAGCAAATAAGTGCTTAAAATTACAAATTATTTGGTTTGAACAAACTTTTATCGAATTAATGTTACTGTCCCTGTCTTTTTTTGTGATAAACCGCTATTACTCCCTACATTATGCCCGTCCCAATATTCACCGTCACGAAACCGGGCCGTAATTTTCCATAAATAAACGCCTTCTCTCAGCGTATTTCCATGACTAATTCCATCCCAGGCTTCCACTGGTGTCCCTTTATTGTCGAGTTTGTCGGAAGTCCATAGCAGGTTGCCCCAACGGTCGTATATTTCGATAAGGTACGTTTTCAGGTTTATTCCCTTAGGTTTAAATACAGCTACCTCCGGGTCAATATTCCCGGGATTGAAAGCATTGGGAACAAATAATCCTTTGAAAAGCAGGTCGTAAGGTATAGTCAGGGTGTCTTCGCAGTTCTGCCCATTCCAGGTAGTGAGATGGATCAAATAATGACCCTCTTTATCAAAAGTAGTAACCGGGCTTATATCCGTCGACTTTTCACCATTGCCGAAGTCCCATTGGTAATGAATTCCATTCAGGGTGCCGTTCTCAAGCATTATTTGTCCTTGTTTGTCTTCATAATTCTCAACAATATTGAAAGCAGCAACAGGGCTCGAATTTATGGCAACCTGTTTGCCGATGGTGTCAGAACATCCGTTTGCATCCGTAATCCGGAGATTGGCATCGTATATGCCGGCCTGGCCGAAGATGTATGAACATTTTGCATCCGTCGAAGCTCCCAGCACTTCACCCGCATTGCTGAACAACCAGTTCCACTTAACAATGGCTGCCGAAGAAGAATCAGATCCATCCGTAAATTCGACCGGCCTGGATTCGCAACTGCTGCTCCAGCGAAAGTCAGCCTGCGGGTTTTTATACAAATTCACCTGCTTCACTATAGTATCGGTGCATCCAAGTGTATTTGTAACCACCAGCCTGACCTCGTACTGCCCATAGTGCCCGAAGTAATAGCCCGGGTTTTTACTCGACGAAGTATCGGTCATCAGACCAGGGTCTCCAAAATTCCAGGCATAACTTTTTATACTGGTGTTGTTGCTTTGGGTTGCATTTTCGAAGGTGGTGATTTGCCCCAGGCATACATCGTGCCAGCCATAACCGGCACTGGCTGCCCGATCGACTACTACCTGCCGGCTTGCTGTATCGGTTACAATACCACCTACCATTTGCGTGGCTACTACCATGGTTACATTATATTTCCCTGCAACCGCGTAAGTGTGTTCAACAAAGGCTTGCTGACTGGTATAGCTGGCCGAGGTGTTGTCACCAAAAAACCACTGCCAGCTGGCAATAGGTGCCTGGCATGTGCTTGTTTCGGTGAAATGCATATCACGTTTCTGGCAAACTACCGTATCGGTGGAGGCGAAATCGGCCGATATGCAGGGTG
>JBAXXB010000429.1:0-2975 GCA_037128115.1 Bacteroidota bacterium | reverse complement strand
AGAAGGTCGGTAAATTGAATCGGCAGAGGGTGGTCAATTTAGTCGGCATATCCAGACAAGGAACACTTTCTCTCATCCACCCGACCAACCCTTCAATTACATTATATCACCCCTTAGAAGGGATATAAAGAAGAAAAATGGGTAAATATTTTTTTATTCCAACTATTTTACTTATATTAGGGAAATTGAAAAATGTGAACAGTAATAAGAAACAGATATGGTCTATGTTGGGTTACCTGAAAGAATCAGGTTTACCCTGTGATGTATTCCTAAAGTGTAATGATTATCCAAAATATGATTATGGTTATATCGACCTGAATGATTTATCAAATAAAGAACTACAGGATGACTTCGATAAAATAAGATGTTATGTCCTGATAATAAAGGTTGTTGGACAAAAGTTTTGTTTATGGAACAACAAACCTCATAGTAACCAATGGTATATAAATAATATCAAAGAGTTGATTCCTGAAGAATATTTAATCAATAATAAAAGGAAGAAAGTATTGGATGATATATTTAATTAAAAAGGGGGTATACAGGGGTATATACCATATATGTGTACCATTTATCAGGTCTTCCTACAGTACCAAGGAAAAGACTCCAAATACTTTATAACATAACAATATGTACATATCATTATTAACCATTCTGTATCCCATTATTAATAAGGGGAAACAGTGGAACAAAACACTCCAAATACTTTATAATACTTCATTAGAGGGTACATAATCCACCACATCCAACTTCATCTCTGAAATAACATGGTCGAACTCCCGATTGAACCTTTCAAGACTTTTCATTTTCTTCTTATAGATAGACCACACATGGTTCTGACGAAACACCTTACCCCTTGGTGTCTTATACCCATTAGAATTTAACCAATCCGAAACCTGTTTGAAATCCATTCCCTGTTGGTGGTACTTTGAAATAATATCGAATAACTCCTGTTGATGGGTTGAATAAGGTGAAACCCAAAGATTGGAATAAATCAATTCGACCAAAAGACACAAAGAATATCCCTTCTGTTGGGTTACATTATACACCGTTGGAAAACATTCCACCACGGTGGAGTAGTTTTCAACGGTAAGTGTTTGGTCGGTTAGAGTATCAAGGGTTTCAGAGGTTTCAATCCAGGCTTGACAACCAACTTGAATCTATCCCCTTCCCTTTTAGTAATTGACATATATATTCAATATGCCAGGTCGCCAAACTATTTAATAGCTTGAAATCGGCTGGCATCTGAGTTATTATGCATAACTACTAAGTTCCCGAAATGATGGATATATAATGCAACACGCGTTAGGATTCGCGCGGTAGCGCGGTAGCGAGGTTTATTTATTACACCACGCGAAAGAATTACCTTCGGTGAGAGAGTTCGCGCGGTAGCGGGGGGTGGTTCTACAAACTCTTAACCTTACGCTTACTATAGCAGGTCGGTGTTTTTTTGCATAATACAAACTATTTGATTATCAAACAAATATACAATTTTAAATTCAAATAAACAAGCTATTATATTGATATTTAATTAGTTCGTCCTTAACTTAATGACATTGGCCGCGCGGTAGCGGGGGGGCTATTTACCCGGCACGGATTGCAAGTCAGCGCCAGCGGGGGATATTTATGCTTATTTTAAATCTTCTCTCTCTCTAATAAATGTTAAACTAATGGGAATATTTAACTCCTTACGCTTCTCATTATACTTTTCTAGAGAGAGTGGCCCCATCAATCCGTTTTTATTTTTCCAATCCATACCTTTTTTAAGTGGTAGAATATAATAGTTTGTAATCTTCTTGTCAGGTGGATTAGGAAAAGTTCTCGGATGCTGCTTTATAATCATGTACTTATCATTATAACCTACTGAAAATACAGTTGCGTCAATGATACCAGCATAATTTGATCCGTCTGAAGGTTCATGGTAAGATAAACCACAATCTTCGTCAACATCTGTTGCAATTAAATAATAGTTATCAATGATTTTTTCTTTTAATGCTAATCCACTACAACCTGTTAATACCAAAAAAATAGTAAAATATAAAATTGTTCTCATCATTTCTTTATTTGAAGTAGGGGTTCTGTAAATATATATGTTTGAGTAGTACTACCCATTGGTCCATTAGTCCAATTCCATGAAGATGGCCACAAATGATAAGCTGCGGAAGAAAAACTTGTTGTATTGATAAGGGTAAATTGTAGATTATTTCCAACAATACTAATAGTATAATTATAAGAGCCAACAAACTGCTCTATAGGGTCCATTCCTGCATTCATTAAGCCTTTTAAACCAAAATTATACCATCCAGATGTTTTACCAGTCTTATAATAATCATTTCGTGCTTTAACAATACCAGGAGAATTCCTCATAGCATTAGCAGTTGGATTGTTGTTAAAAGTAAAATTTTGATTTCCTCCAACCAGCCAATTAGCTGTAAGGGTAGCTGCTGTCCAGAAATTGTTACCCCAATTATCGAAATCGCTACCACCCCCTATTAATGAAGGAACTTTATCTCTCCCTATCTTCAACCCAGAATCATACCCATTTCCTAAACTAAAACCACTTCCATTTCTTACTACGGTATACGGATTTAACGAAGGGTTTTGTTTCGTATTTAGTTTTTCTAAAGGTGCATTTGAATAATTCCCTTTGTATTGGATCTTCTCAATAATTTCCGGACTACCGCCTCCGACACCTCCTCCGCCACCTCCGCCGCCACGACCATGAGAGCCAGAGCCACCAGATTTAGAACTTGAATTTCCTGATAAAAACTGAAATCCATCGTATGTATTAATATCTTGAATATTAAGAGAATAATAATATCCGTTTTGTTTACCATATCGACCAAAAAATGGATTTCTTTGTTGAGAAAATATCGAAGGATCATCAGGTCCATTATCATACATCCCGTTTGGGTCTACCCGGTTTGCCGGGTCATTTCCCATCGCCATATATGGGCTTACATATTGCTGCGCGGGGT
>JBAXXB010000428.1:0-2997 GCA_037128115.1 Bacteroidota bacterium | reverse complement strand
CAACATTGTTTTTCATAACCAGCCGGAATAAGATTTTGGAAACAGCAGTAGTTTGGGTCATATACCTGGAGATCGTTCATCAAAAACAGAGCTATACTTCTGGATTCTGCCAAATATAACCCACTAGGTTAAACTTTTGGAATAACCTCCTCGATGTGATTAGTGATTTTTCTTTTCTATCGATAATTTCAAACAGTTTTGTTATAAAAAGAATGTTCATTGCCATTTTATAGGAAGAAAAAAAATGTCAGCACGTCCTTCCCCTGCTCGCAGGGGGAGACAGAGAGGGTGCTTTCGGTACGAGACATTTCCTTTTTTTGTACCCCTCTGTCCTTCGGACATCTCCCCTTTTCAAGGGGAGAACCTTGCGACAAGCATTTCCAATTTACTCTTATCTAATTTAGGTTGAGAATAAGTTAAAGTTCAACCCTCTTACCCTTTTTGAAACCACTTCAGCTACTCAAGAAAATCTAGCTAATCCAGGCACTTTATGCACTTTCTTTTGTAACTTAACTTGAAAACTAGGTTAAGTAAAAGCTTTATCTGCTAAACCTTAACCTCAGCCTCAACCTTTTTGAAATCTCTTCCAAGCTATTTTCGTAAGTCAATATCATTCATACTGAGTGTATCAGGAAATCCCTCTTTCTTTTTTAATCTGCTCATAGGCGGCGCTCAGTTCCTGGAATTTGCTATTTGCCGCTTTCTGCACATCATCGCCCAGGTGTGCCAGGCGATCGGGATGGTATTTTAGCGCCATACGGCGGTAAGCCTTTTTCAGTTCATCATCGCTGGCGTCGGGTGTAATTTCGAGCACGCGGTAAGCGCTGGTGGTATCCTTAACAAACATGGCTTTGATACTCTCGAAATCAGTATTGCGAATGCCCAGTATACCTGCCAGCTGAGTAATCACTTGTAATTCGGCCGGGTGAACCTGCGAATCGGCTGCGGCAAGCCCGAACAGGAAATGCATCAGCTGCAGGCGCGAAGGATATTCCATATAACTCTTGATCTGGTTACCCACCTGCTGAAGATCATAATCTTCCTTGAGCATTTCGCGAAGCATGAGGAGTTGTCTCTCGGCTTCGGCAGAGCCAAATTGCTGAAAGAGGAAGCGTTTCACGAAATCCAGTTCCGAACGGAGTATCTTATCATCCGATTTCATAACTGCCGAAGCCAGGATCAGCAAACTGACAATAAAGTCGTTATGGGTAGTCTGGGGCTTAGTAAAATTGGGTTGCGTCTGCGGCTCATAGGCATAGGAACCGCTCTGGATACCATCTATCATAGAGCCAAGCGCAAAACCAAGTATTGCACCTATAGGGCCGCCAGCCGCCCAACCTATTCCACCACCAAGCCATTTCAGGAATTTTGCCATCTATTCAGTATTAATCTGCAAAAGTAAGCAAACAGTTATATCATTACGGCTTCAATAGGTTTCAGTTACTAAAAAAACGTTAAATCGGAAATGCATCTTTCCAATCGCGGCAACTGCCGGCCGCCCGGCTGGAAATAAGCAGGTAAATGGGTGCCAACTGCATCAGAAATCAACCATTTGTGTATTAAGTTCGACTAGCAGAAATCGGGCTGGGAGAGGTTGACTTGGTTAATTATTGCCCGTCTACCGATTTGATAAATTTTATCAAGCCGTTCATATAAGCCAGTTGATCGTCGAACATGCAACCATGACTGCCGTTTGCGCAAAGCAGGAATTCTCCTTTAGGCATTTGCTTACTCATCCATTCCATATATTTAGGGTCCATGGTATCGAAGGTTGCTCCTATTACAAGTGTAGGAACATGAATGTTTTTTAGTTCTTTACTCACATCCCAGTTGACAAGTTTTCCCGAAATACCGAATTCACTTGGTCCTTGCATGGTTACATACAGTTCATTGTTTAGTTTGCTGAACATTCTGGTTAAAGGCTCAGGCCATTCCGCCAGGCGGCAGATATGCTTTTGGTAAAAGTTCGACATAAGCAATTGCATGTATTTCGGATTCTGAAAATCGCCCTTTTTCTCGAGCATGCGTATGGTGTCGAGTACTGCCGGGTCCATCTGTTTCGCCAGCACTTCATTGGCATATTTCCCGTATTCAGGACAACTTGCCATCATATCCGAAATAACCAGCCCCTTTAAATTATGCTGATATTTCAGGGCATACTGCATGGCAAGTATACCACCCCAGGAATGACCGAGCAGGTAAAAATTAGTTGAATCTAAATGCAGGGCTGAGCGAACCTGCTCCACTTCTTCAACATACCTCGACAAATCATAAAGTGAAGTATCCTTTGGATTATCCGAGTTGCCGCAGGCAAGCTGATCGTAGTATATAAACTCAATGCCTTCCTTTGGAAAGAAACTCTCAAAACCCTCAAAACACTCATGCGTGCCGCCGGGTCCGCCATTCAGCAACAGTACCTTTATTGTGGGATTGTTGCCTATCCTTTTTGTCCAGACATTAAATTTCCCTTTGGGTGTATTGATGGAAATAACTTTCACCCCACCGGTTTGTATTCCTTCTTCCGTATTTGAAAAATAGTACAACGGGGTTCCCTGCTTCGGTTTGTTCGAACAGGCAATCAAAGCAAGAAATACAAACAGCAATCCGATTAAAAGGTAAGTTTTGTTTTGCATAGGGTGAAATGTAATGGTTCGTAAATAAATATCTTTCCTTTTCTGACAGGCAGTTTATCCCGGGTGCCCGGGAGCTGACTAACGTTTTTCAGGCTGCTCCTTCAATAGCGAAGCTAAAGATTAATAAAATTAACTCATTTTCGGTTCCCTTTTACATAATCGAAGAAGTCTGTGCTTCGGCATAAGGAGCATTGCCGCTATTTCTGACACCAGTTGCCGAAAGGATGTGCGAAGCTGCATTAGATGTTATTCACTTCGCGCCCGATGTTTTTTATATCGCCGGCCATGTGATTTACATCGCGGCCGATCTGATTTACATCGGGGGCTATGTTTTTTGTATCGCCGGCGATGTGATTTATATCGC
>JBAXXB010000427.1:0-3003 GCA_037128115.1 Bacteroidota bacterium | reverse complement strand
TATTCCGGAAAATCGGCAGAAGTTGGCGTTCCATACTCTCCCGGGTTGTCTTGAAAATATATTCACCGGCAGCCACGGGTCCGCCAAAAAGGAAAATGGCTTCCGGGCTGAGATGATGCACTGTATCGGCCAAAGCCCGACCTAACCATTCACCGGTTAATTCAAAGACCTCTTTCGCTACTTTGTCACCATTTTCGGCAGCATCGAAAACTATTTTTGAGTTCATCTGGTTAAAAGGAATATCTGCCAGTTCACTCTCGGAGCTGTTGTATTTTGCCAGGAGCTCATAAACAGTACGTTTCATGCCTGTTGCGGAGCAATAGGCTTCAAGGTGACCTTTGCCGCCACAACCACAGACACGTCCATCGTAAATGATGGTAGTATGCCCGCATTCTCCTGCAAAACCATCGGCACCGTATACCAGGTCGCCATTCACAATGATTCCGCTTCCAAGCCCAGTGCCCAGAGTGATCATCACGAAATTTTTCATCTCCTTTCCTCCCCCGAAGATCAATTCTCCCAGGGCGGCTGCGTTGGCGTCGTTGGTTAGCTTGATATGCCTGATTTTGGGAAATTTATCCTGTATCATTTTGGCAAAGGGGATAACGCCCACAAAAGGAAGGTTAGGAGCATATTCGATAGTGCCAGTGTAATAATTTGCATTTGGCGCGCCTATTCCAATACCCATAACCTCAATGGCCGGGTTGATTTTTGACACTATTTCAATGGCTGACTTTATCTCCTCCGCAAGCAGACTGACAAATCCATTTAATAATTCTTCCGATACTACTTCACTTCCCTGCGGATTGTCCTTTTTCTGAGGTGTTGGTACCTGCGGTTGTTTTTCATAGAGGATATTACCATCGCGGTCAACAACTCCTATGGCTGTATTGGTACCTCCGATATCAATTCCGATTGCTACTTGTCTCATGTGTAATTCTAGTTTTGTTATTTGTGATTTGGAGGTTCATTTCTGTTTGCACAAACTATGAACATCATTCAATCCTTAAGCGATGCCGAAATTACTATTAGGCCGAACGGAATTTACTTCCCTTAACGGCATAAAAGAATATGTACAGGTAGCAGAAAGCGGGAACGATAAATGCCCAGGAATAACCCGAAACATCCGCAATTTTCCCCATAATCAGCGGGATGATTGCGCCTCCGCAAATCAATGTGTTAATGATACCTGAAGCAGTACTCAGTTCACCCGGATCCAGGTCTTTAACGGCCAAAGTGAAAATATTCGGGAACATAATGGAGTTAAACATCCCTATAGAAATAACGGCCCATAAAGCAACACTGCCACTGGTAAAAGCAGTGGTTAGCGCAAGTATGGCAGCAAAAAGTGCGAAAACGGCAAGTGAGCGACCGGCATTTCCTTGACCTAGTTGCATTAGAAGTAAATTAACAACAGCTACAGCCATGAATACTAAACCTATATTCCAGTTCCAATCTGTAACGAAAGATCCAGAGACCAGAGCAAGCAAAAGCACTAAAGCAATATAGGTATTATTCTTTGTCAACACAGTCATTTTTGATAGCATAATTGAACCAAAGAATCGTCCAACCATGGCTCCGCCCCAGTATATGGCAACATACTTTCCGGCATCAACAGGTTCCATGGCCAGGGTTGTTTTTAAATAATTCAGTATCAGACCGCCGGTACCCACTTCGGCTCCTACATAAAAGAAGATACCCAATGCACCAAGCAGCACATGTGGGTGCTTCCATACACTCTTTTTCACTTCTACTGAACTTCCTCCAACTTCAGGGAGTTTGGTCAGGAAAATGGCAATAGCAACCAATACAACGATAATACCGATGATGATAAACGGCATCTGAACAGTCTGCGCTTTTTGCACGGCAGTGAGCATTTCCTTTGCACCTTTAAAGATAAAAACGGCAATGATCCAGGGTGCCACCATCGTAGCGATCGAGTTGAGTGCCTGTACCAGGTTCAGACGACCACCTGCTGATTCTTCCGATCCCAAAGCCGTAACATACGGATTGGCAGCTGTTTGTAAAAAAACCACACCCGAAGCTAAAACAAAGGTTGCTGCCAGGAATAATGGGAAAGAAGGAAATTTTGCTGCCGGGAAAAACAGGAAGCTTCCTGCGGCCATCAGCAACAAACCGGCTATTAACGCACTCTTGTACCCAATCTTCTTGATATACAATCCGATAGGTATGGAAATAAAGAAGTAAGTAATGAAGAAAGCAAAACTCAATAACTGAGCTTTAAACTCCGTCAACATGAATATATCCTTCACCTGACCACTGAGGGTGATAATAAAGGTGGTGGCGAATCCAAAAATAAAGAAGATGGATCCGATTACAGTCATTCCCAGACCGTAGTTTGCATTTTTTTGTTCCATGATGTTTTGTTAAGGCGGTTAATAATTACTGAACATTGCTTGTTGAAAGCCTGCATAATGATTTGCAAAGCCTTGCTAATTTTCTTTAAAAGCTCCCCTGACGATTTTTTATTTTGTACCAGGAATTACAAAAACCGGGACTACTGCTTTGAGAAGCAGTAAATCCTTTTCCAGAGTTGTAAAAATAGTGAACTTAGTGTTAAGTTAACACAAAGTTAAAATATTTTTTATACTTTTTTGCTTAATAAATATAAATATCTGATAATCTGGCAAAATTAAGACCTAAAAATGGCAGAATTAAACTTTTCCCGCTCCGTTTCCGACACTTGCCACGTAAAAATCAGCAGTCAGCCCGGTTTTCTTTTTATAATTAGCTCCTACGCTGGCGATAAAAGTTTCGATTTTATCCTTATTTACTATGTTTACACTACAACCACCGAAACCTGCACCTGTCATTCTTGCACCCAGGACACCCTCTGTATTCCAGGCTTCATTCACTATAGTATCGAGTTCGAAACCAGTAACTTCATAATCGTCTTTCAGTGAAATATGCGACTGGTTCATCAGCATCCCGAGAGATACCAGGTCTTGTTCCCTGAGTGCCTCAATAGCGGCCAGAACCCTA
>JBAXXB010000426.1:0-3026 GCA_037128115.1 Bacteroidota bacterium | reverse complement strand
GGGCAACCGTAACCATAACCAACGAAGATGCTTTTAACCCGGTACTGAGTGTGGCGGCAGTTACCAAAACCAACGAAGGCAATGCCACGCAGCTTATGGCTAAAGTGAACGTTACGCTGACACCTGCCTCCGATAAAACAGTGACTGTAAAGTGGTCGACCTCTGACGGATCAGCCAGGGCGGGCGATGACTATGTTGCCGAAACCGGGGCTACCCTGGTTTTTGCTCCAGGCGAAACTCAAAAGTATATTGAGGTTAAGCTGGTCAACGACCTGGTTTTCGAATTCAACGATTCTTTGCTTGTAAATGTGGATGAAGTTACAAATGCCAGTTACGGAAACAGGCATGCCAAAATACTTATTCTGAATGACGATACCTACACACCCGAAGTGGCTGCTGACGGTCCCATCACCCCGGATACTTATCCCGGTATGCAGTTGGTTTGGAGTGATGAATTCAATGCAAGCACCGTAAATATGGAGAACTGGAGCTATGAAATCGGTGGAGGCGGTTGGGGAAATAGTGAGCTGGAAACCTATACCAGCCTGGGAGATAATTCTTTTGTCGCGGATGGCAAACTGAATATTGTAGCCACAAAAAATTACAGCGGGTATTATTCCGCCCGCATGGTCACCAAGGGTAAGAAGGAGTTTAAGTACGGGAGGATCGATATAAGGGCCAAAATGCCTTTCGGGCAGGGGATATGGCCTGCACTGTGGATGCTTGGTTCGAACATCAGTTCAGCCGGTTGGCCGAGGTGTGGTGAAATTGACATTATGGAATACCTGGGGCATGATGTGACACGGGTATATGGAACTGCTCATTACGATGAGGGCGGACATAAGTCACAGGGTGGATCGTATGTGCTTCCCAACGGCCAGGGTTATAACAGCCAGTTTCATGTGTTTACCATACTCTGGCAGGAAAATTCCATTATCTGGTACGTAGATTACCAGAAGTATTTTGAAGTTACACCCGCAAATATAAAATTCGATGCCTTTAACCTGGCTCAATTCTTTATTTTTAACGTGGCAGTTGGTGGAGTGTGGCCGGGTAACCCTGACGGGACTACTGTTTTTCCACAAAAAATGCAGGTGGATTATGTCCGCGTGTTTATGCCATCCTAGTTAAGCCGCCTGGGTCGGGTTTCTACTTCCCCGGCAATCTGTAACCATATGCTTACTTTGTGAGAAACTCCGAGTGTTTGAAATTAATTGAAATCAAAAATAAAATTCAACGTTTTTAAAATGAGAAAGTTAATCTATCTTTCATGCGTTTTTAGCTTATTAGGCTCCTTGACCCTAAAGGCTGGTAACGGAACGGTTTCCCCTGAAACTCCAAAAACAAAAAAAGTGGTTGTATATACTACTGCCGAAAAAACCAACCTGAGAATTTCGGTCTCGGATACGGTTCAGTTTGTGGATTTTGGCCAGCCGAAGGAAACACAGCCCTGCGTGTTCGTTGATCCAACAAAGACGTTCCAGACCCTGGTCGGGATAGGAGGTGCATTAACAGATGCTTCTGCTGAAACTTTTGCCAAACTGCCGAAAGATAAACAGCAGGAAATTCTTGAGCAGTATTACAGTGTTGATAAGGGTATTGGGTATACTTTGGCCCGGACCAATATTCACAGTTGTGACTTTTCGAGCGGCAGCTATACTTATGTGTCTGATAAGGATGCTTCCCTGAATTCATTCAGCGTGGCTCACGACATGGAATATCGTATCCCGTTTATCAGGCAGGCCATCGCTGCTGCCGGGGGTAAACTCACCCTCTTTGCCAGTCCCTGGAGCCCGCCGTCCTGGATGAAGAGTAATAAAGATATGCTGCATGGCGGAAAACTCCTGCCTGCTTTTTACCAGAGCTGGGCCGACTATTATGTGAAGTTTATCTATGCCTACCAGGCCGAAGGTATACCGATTTGGGGATTAACGGTTCAGAATGAACCTATGGCCACGCAGACCTGGGAATCCTGCCTGTATACGGGCGAAGAAGAGCGGGATTTTATCAAGAATTTCCTGGGTCCAACACTTGCTAGAGCCGAAATGTCGGATAAAAAACTTATCGCCTGGGATCACAACCGCGACCTGATGTACCAGCGTGCCAGCACCGTGCTCGATGACCCGGAAGCCGCAAAATACGTTTGGGGAATTGGGTTCCACTGGTACGAAGACTGGACCGGCGGGGGTAAGCTGTTTGATAATGTTCAGCGGGTACACGAGGCATACCCTAATACCAATCTTATTTTTACCGAGGGTTGTGCCGAGAGTTTCAAACTTGAAAAGATCAACGACTGGAAATGGGGCGAAACCTATGGCCGTTCGATGATCAACGATTTCAATAACGGCACGGTAGCCTGGACAGACTGGAATGTGTTGCTCGACGAAAGGGGAGGCCCTAACCATGTCGGCAACTTCTGTTTCGCCCCGGTGCATGCCGATACCAAAACCGGGCAGATTTTTTACCTGAGTTCATTTTATTACATAGGACATTTTTCGAAATTTATCCGCCCGGGTGCAAAGCGCATCACAAGTGCAGTAAGCCGTGGCCAGTTGCTATCAACGGCCTTTGTTAACCCGGATGGGAAAATTGCAGTTGTTGTTATGAACCAGAGCGGGGATACTATTCCTTACCGCCTGTGGATTGCCGGCCAGGCTGCCGAAGTAACCAGCCTTCCGCATTCCATACAAACCCTCGTAGTCGAGTAGCATAATCTAATTAGGGGCTCTGTCCCAAGCTAAAAATCAGTAACAAATCAGCCGGAAATAATTTTCCGGCTGATTTGTTTTACAGGAATTGTGTCCTAGACCGGGAGCATTGAACAGGTAACAGGCAATTGTACTCCCGACCTTTATCTGTATTTATATTATTTGAATTGATTTGGATTTTGTAAAGCATCTTGAAAATCAATACTATGTGAGCGTTGAACTGTTTTTATTTATCTAAAATTGTCATACGTATCGATAAATTACGTATATTTAAGGGTCAAATAATCTGTGCCATGAAAACTACAGCTATACTTCTCG
>JBAXXB010000425.1:0-3060 GCA_037128115.1 Bacteroidota bacterium | reverse complement strand
ATAAGAGCCGTCCTGCATTGCATAAGAGCCGTCCTGCATTGCATAAGAGCCGTCCCGCTTTGCATAAGAGCTTTCCCGTTTTGTGCAAGAGCATTCCTGCTTTGCGTAAGAACCTTCCAGGTTTGTGCAAGAGCTATCCCGGATTGTGCAAGAGTCTTTACAGGGGATATTACCTTCTCCTTTCGCTTAAATGCATCTACCTGCCTTGCTGATTCCAGGCCCTGGCTCCTGTTACTGCTTTCCTGTTTCAATATCTGACCTCAACCGGCCATTTCCTTCTGCCTGCCATTTTTAATGATCCAGCCTGAGATACTACTTATTATTATGCTTAACTTTATCTCAGGATAATTGTTTGACTCTACTAGAACATAATTAATTCTGCTACTAAAACGAACGGAACATGAAGAACCTGTTTATCACCCTTATACTCTGCCTGTTGCTCACGGGTTCCATCAAATCGCAGGTAAGCGGCAGTTTTATGTTCGATGGCATCAGCCGTTCGTGGGTGGTTTACCTGCCGGTGAATTACAGCCCGGGCAATTCCTACCCGCTGCTGCTGGCTTTACACGGCCTGACCCAGACCGGGGCAGGAATGATGCAATTCACTGGTTTTAATTCGATTGCAGATACGGCGAATTTTATTGTTGCTTACCCCAACGGGATAGGGAATGCCTGGAATGTGGGCTTTGCCGGGGGTTCCACCGCCGACGATGTAGGGTTTTTATCGGCTTTGATCGATACCCTTCACCAGGACTACAATATCGATTTAAACAGGGTATATGCTACCGGTTTTTCGAACGGGGGATTTCTCTGTTACCGGCTTGCCTGTGAACTGGGCGATCGGGTGGCAGCTATTGCCCCGGTATCGGGAACCATGACCGACGGCTCCTACACTTCATGCTCCCCCCAGCAGGTGACTCCGGTTCTGCATATTCACGGCACCAGCGATATAGTGGTCAACTACAACGGAGGTTTCGGAAACATATCGGTCGACCAGGTACTCACTTTCTGGAATTCCTACAATAACTGCGCTGCTACCCCGCAAATCGAAAATCTCCCCGACCTGGTTGCCGAAGGATCAACGGTACAGCGTTATACCTGGGCTCCCTGCAGCGAATCTGCCGAAGTCATGTTGCTCAAGGTGATCAATGGAGGACATACCTGGCCGGGATCGGTGGGCGTAACCGGTTTGGGAAACACCAACCGCGATATCAGCGCAAGCGGGGAAATATGGAAATTTGTCAGCCGGTTTTCGCTCGCACAAACAACGCTTATTCATTCAGGCAACCTTGAAAAAGTTGAAATATATCCAAACCCGGTTACAGGCGGATCTGTGGTCATTGAATCGCCAAAACCGCTTCCCGCTTCGGTACTTTACATACTTACAGCCGAAGGCAGCACCGTGATGTCACAGAAAATACCTCAAAATGCTACCCGGATTTCGGTCAATACTTCATACTTAAAACCAGGCTTTTACCTGGCCCTGATTTCGGATGCAGGTTACCGGATGCAGTCAAAATTTGTGGTTCAATAGGATTTCGGAGGCCGAGTCTTAAAATGCAGTTCCTCTTCCTTCTCAAAAGGTGATCTGCCTGCCAAAATTAAATGCGATTATACAAAAGCTGCAATAGAAAGCATTCTTTACTCCCATAAAAGAATTCGCTAGTCCGACTCCCAAAACTTCGGATTAGAAGTATCCCCGGTACATATCTAAGTAAATTCATTCTAAATTGACAGAATGTTAAAAATATTTTCATTTTCATTTTATTATCACAATCCTATTTCTAATCTTTGTGAGCGCATTAACAACCAAATTTTTCGGGAGTAAATAAATCAAACAGAGATGAAAACAGCTACTAAAGATACCCCTATTGACTTTGATATTGTAACCGACATGATCAGGGAATTGAATGTGCCGGTGGTAGGCAAAGCCACTATCAGGGAAATAAAACGGCTTGTCGATAATATTGAAGCGGCTTCAGGCAAAAAATTCATACGCATGGAGATGGGTGTCCCCGGGCTTCCTCCTGCCAAAATCGGGACGGATGCCGAAATTGAAGCCCTGCAAAGAGGCGTGGCAGCTATTTATCCTGATATTGACGGCATTCCTTCCTTAAAGAAAGAAGCCTCCTTGTTTGTAAAGAATTTCCTGGATATTGATGTGGATCCGGCCGGATGCATTCCTACCGTGGGCTCCATGCAGGGTGGGTTTGCCTCCTTTATGACCCTTTCGCGCATGCATAAGGAACGCGACACAACCTTATTCATTGACCCTGGCTTCCCGGTGCACAAGCAACAGCATAAGGTAATGGGCCTGAAGTTCGAAAGTTTCGATGTGTACGAATACCGCGGGGATAAGCTACATGCCAAACTTGAATCGTATTTCAAACAGGGGAATATACATTCAGTATTGTATTCCAACCCGAATAATCCGTCCTGGATTTGCTTTACCGACCAGGAACTCCGCACTATAGGTGACCTGGCAAACCAATACAATGTTGTGATTTTAGAAGACCTGGCCTATTTCGGCATGGACTTCCGCAAAGATTACAGCAAACCGGGTGTGCCGCCTTACCAGCCGACTGTTGCCAAATACACCGATAATTACATCCTACTCATCAGTAGTTCCAAAGCCTTCAGCTACGCCGGGCAGCGGATCGGCATGATGGTGATCAGCAATAAATTATTCAACTCCCGTTCGGAAGACCTGTTGAGAAATTACACCAGCGACCAGTTTGGCCGGGCCATGATCTTCGGCACGGTTTATTCACTGAGTTCGGGTACCGCCCATTCGGCCCAGTATGCCCTGGCAGCCATGCTGAAAGCTGCCAACGAAGGGAAGTTTAACTTTGTTGAAGAAGTGAAGGAATATGGGGCTAAGGCTAAAATTATGAAAAAGCTGTTCACCGACAACGGGTTTCATATTGTTTACGATATGGATATTGACCAGCCAATTGCCGATGGGTTTTACTTTACTATAGCCTATACCGGCTTCGATGGTCCGGCCCTTATCGAAGAATTGCTTTACTATGGCATCAGCGCCATTTCGCTTTCCATCAC
>JBAXXB010000424.1:0-3060 GCA_037128115.1 Bacteroidota bacterium | reverse complement strand
CAGGGCTGCCCAGGCACCTTCTTTCGTCGAAAATGTATTGTCGGTATTGTTATTCCGAAAGAAATTCAAATCCAGGTTAAAAATTCTGAAATCAGGAAGAATGCCTTTGGTTAATCCATCCGATTGTTCGAAAAAGGGTCGGTTCGTAATCAATGAGACACCATCTTTATCTTCAGACCTCAGAATTCCTGTATGCACATGTGAAGCCGCCCCCATAGTAATCCATGAATCCAGCGCAATGGTACCTGTATGAAGTTTTTTGGCATCGATATTAAACCCGGTTTCGGCATAACATTCCTGGTTATTAAAAAAGGTAGTCGTTGTTTTCAGAAACAATTCATGTTTGGGTACCCCATATACCGTTTGAAGTGAATAACCCGGCTTCATATCAATAAAAATCCTGTAGGTAACAGCACCTATTGGAAGTTTATCTGCCATCGTATCTATATAATCCGTCGAATCGGAAATATAATATTTTTCTACAATAACATTTTCCAGGGCCAGGCTATCATTGTGCGATATTGAATAGTCCGGCTGCGCTAACAATACATTATTACCAAGAATGAGACATACAAATAACAAAAAGAATAAAAAGATTTTCTTTCTACTTAATTCAACTCTCCCCTTCTTGTCTTTAGTATAATTCATCATACATTTCCGTTCATTTTGTATGATGCAAAAGTCTTTTATTAATATGCAATGCCGGTTAAATTAGAATTATCAAATCATTAAACCTATTCCAGGCTCTCTGGATAGAACTAAACCTATTTAGGTTAAAATCCAGTATTTTAAACATTTATAAACAGAAAATCGTTATTCAAATCCTCGGCATAAAATTTAAAATGGAAATTTAAAACTGATCTGGACAACAATCAGGTAAAACTTAGCTTCGATAAGGTGATGCAATTTGGTTTAGAATATACATATACGCTATATAATAAAATCTGGCAGGCATATTTCCGGCAAGTCTAAAAAATTAAATCATTATTGTCCGGTAAAAATATTATATCGTCCCTTACGGGACTTTTATCACTTCTCATCTGCCTTTCTACCAACAGCTATTTGCTAACGCAAATAATCTAGCGGGACAGTCCCGTGAGGGACTGAATATTGGAAGAAACCAAAGTAACCCTCGAGCCTCTGAAGTCCTGTAGGGACGCTATATATCAATCAATTAAGCGATCAAATTTATTTTTTCCCGGACAAAAGTGAAATTAAATATTCAAATGTCGTTTAGTTAGTAAACGGCACATAAATTTTATCCACGGAGAATCTTTAATATATGAGCAGAATTCCGCAATGATGTTCGATACCAAGGGCTATGCAATAGATTGGACCTTCTCAGCGCAATTGCGTTAAAAACCAATAAAACTCAAAAGCCTTAACAAAACGACATCGATTCAAAAGTATATAAATAAAAACGCCTTCCAAACATTTAGTCCGGAAGGCGTCTATAACCGACAGAGTTATGCTACAGGTGGTGTATTATTATCAGTCGGTTCATCGGGAGTTGATCTGGGCTGACGGGGTAACAGGTATTTTGCCATTCGTGCCAAATCTTTCTTAAAAATAATCTGGGCTACTTCATCTATAGGCTGAAGAAGTTTATAGAGCGTGTTAAGGTAATTGATACGGTCCTGAGTAAGCTGTCCGCGCTGCTTTTTGAACTTTTCCTGTGCACGGTCAGCTTCAAGTAAGGTCGTGGCTAAAACCGGAAGGCTGCTGATTAAATCGGCGCTGCATCCTGATTTGATTAAGGCTTCTTTGTTCTCCTTGGCGGTAGCCGCAAGTTCTTCCATAAACCGTATAAACTTATTCTTGTTGTTCACCACGTTTTTATATTCGGCAAGGCCGAATTTTTTCTGCATGGCCGGACTATCAGGATAAGCCTTGCGCACAAAATAAGCAATACCCTGATAAGCAGTAATACAATTGCTATGTGCTTCATTCAGAGTTTCAGTAAGATCGGCCTGTTCCTGTACAACAACATCATCAGCATGTATAGCCTTGGCCTGAAGGATGGCATGCTTGATTTCAGTGGGAAGATCGGAAATTAAGGTAGAATCAAAAGCCGTAAAGGATTCAATATCCTCCGGCAGGGTCGCAGCAATTATTTCGCCCGCTTGCAAAAGGTCAGCATCGGACATATTGAAGAGTCGTGATGTTGAATTGTTCGACATTTTTTTAATTTTTTATTTTCCAAAAAAATAAATTACATATGCCGGTCAAATTCCAATATTCATTCTGATAAGAAAGAACTTACAAAAAATCCCAGCAGGAAAAGCTTTCACAAACCATTTTAATGTAATAGACGAATTTAAATTGTGATCTCCATAAACATGCTGCGTTGGAAAATAATCTCAGGATTTAAAAGTCAACGATACGGGATAAAGGATCCTGATTTTACTATTATTTGGTGATCTATAAAGCCTGACTAATTATCCAAAGCGATTAGCTCTATTCACTATTCACTGTTTGGGTTTGGAATGCATTGAACAGAAAAATAGTTATACCCCCAGCAAAACTTAAAATTTGTTTCACCGGTTTTTGATACATTGAATCAGGTTTCCATTCGTTTTTGCACTAAAAAAGCTTACAAAGTCAGGTATGACTCCAAATACTTAATTTGGGACCTGCACATCGCTGGCTGGAATCTGCAGACTGTTGGTCGGAATCAAACTGCTGCTGGTTAGAACCTGCACCTCACGAGTTGATATCTGCACGTTGCTGATTGGTATCTGCACGCTTGCGGTTGGGATTCGCACATTGGTGGTTTGAAGATGCACGCCGTTGGTGGAAATTTATATAAAGTTGGCAGATATCTGCAAAAAAGAAATGTTCAACCTGTTGGAAAGTAAATTCAAAGAACGAAATATCCAATCACCAATTAAGGTATGAACAACAACTCACATACAATGAACGGTATGTTTGCAGTAGTATTAGTGATAGATGGAGTTGGAGGGAGTAAACAGTATAGCAGATAAGCCAGGATTATATTAAAATGGATTTTGTAATTATTTACCAGCCAGTCTTACTGGTAATGAAATTGTTACCATCCAA
>JBAXXB010000423.1:0-3082 GCA_037128115.1 Bacteroidota bacterium | reverse complement strand
TTACACTTTTGTCCCATTAGGCTTTTGGATTATTTGTTACTATTTCAGTTTCTTCAATTTTAACCTTGCTGTCAATAATGACAGTTACATGGTTAGAGCGTTTTTTGATGCGGTGTGCACGGCCTTGCGGAGCAGGTTGTACCCTCTTGAGCATACGACCTTCGTCTACTTTAACCTCTTTTACGAAGAGATTACTGTCTTCCATACGTACACCTTCGTTTTTCTGCTGCCAGTTAGCGAGGGCTGATTTTAAAAGCTTGCCCAGCTTCTCGGCTGCGTAGTTAGGTGTATGTTGCAGAATATGCAATGCGGTTTCCACATTTTTTCCTGATACCAGGTCGGCTACAAGCCTCATTTTCCTTGGTGAGGAAGGGCAGTCGTTCAATTTGGCAAAAAACAATGATTTGTTTGCCTCTTTTCTCTGCTCAGCTGAATTATGTTTTCTTGATCCCATTGTTGCTAAGTCTTATTACTTCTTACCTTTATTTCCGGCATGGCCCCTGAAAATACGGGTAGGGCTGAATTCTCCAAGTTTGTGTCCAACCATGTTTTCGGTTACATACACAGGAATAAATTTATTCCCGTTATGAACAGCTATAGTCTGGCCAACAAAGTCGGGGGTTATAGTTGATGACCTCGACCAGGTTTTGATAACAACTTTCTTCTTGCTTTCAATCAGGTCAAGGACCTTTTTTTCAAGTCTGTAATCAATGAAAGGGCCTTTTTTTAGCGAACGGCTCATGATGCTATATGTATTAAATTACTTCTTCCTTCTTTCGATGATGTATTTATTCGAAGCATTTGTCTTCGAACGGGTCTTAAAGCCCTTGGCTGGAGTGCCCTTACGGGTACGGGGATGACCTCCGGTAGCTCTACCTTCGCCTCCACCCATTGGGTGATCGACAGGGTTCATAACAACAGGACGAGTACGGGGTCTGCGACCAAGCCAGCGTGAGCGGCCTGCTTTTCCAGATACTTCCAGCTGATGGTCACCATTTGAAACCATACCGATAGTAGCTTTGCAGGTTTGCAGTATGAAACGTGTTTCCCCTGAAGGCATTCTCACTACAGCGAACTTACCATCACGTGACATCAGCTGAGCGGATGCACCGGCGCTGCGTACCATTTTGGCACCCTGTCCCGGGCGGAGTTCGATATTGTGAATCATAGTACCGAAAGGAATCTCACTCATAAAAAGTGCATTTCCGATTTCAGGAGCTGCTCCAACACCCGAGACGAGTTCCTGGCCAACTTTGAGGCCATTCGGAGCGATGATATAACGTTTTTCTCCGTCGGCGTACCATAACAAAGCTATGCGTCCGGTACGATTCGGGTCGTATTCGATCGTCTTAACAACGGCCGGAATATTATCCTTTTCGCGTTTGAAATCGATTACACGGTAGTGCTGTTTATTACCACCACCCATGTAACGCATAGTCATTTTCCCGTCGTGATTACGACCACCAGACTTATGCTGAGGTTCAAGCAAACTTTTCTCGGGCACCGAAGTGGTGATTTCGTCGAAGGTGCTGATAACCTTGAAACGCTGACCAGGTGTGGTTGGTTTAAATTTCTTGAGAGCCATTATTCCTTAGATATTGCTGTAAAAATCTATTGATTCGCCTTTAGCTAATGTGATGATAGCTTTTTTAAATGAATTAGTCTTCCCGCTGAGAACACCGCTTTTGGTAAAGCGTGATTTCCGTTTACCGGCATAATTCATGGTATTAACTTCGTCTACTTCAACGCCATACATTTCTTTTACAGCTTTCTTGATCTGTAATTTGTTGGCGCGTTTGTCGACTACAAAACCATAGCTTCCCAGTTTTTCTCCCAGGGAAGTCATTTTTTCGGTAATGATCGGCTTGATGATGATACCCATCGCTTTTCTATTTAAAATGTTATTGCTAACGGTATTTATTAATTTTCGAACGATTTTTCAATTTCATCAACTGAACTCACAAGAAGTATCAGGTTTTGAGCATTGAGTATATCGAATGTGTTAAGGTCACAAGCCCTGCTAACTTTAGCTTTCTTCAGGTTACGCGACGAAAGCACTATGTTCTGGTTGTTGTCGGCAAGAACCATGAGGGTTTTGCGTCCATCGAGTTTCAGAGCGGAGAGTAAAGAAACGTACTGGCTGGTTTTGGGTGATTCAAAATTGAAATCCTCAACGACCACTATGTTATTTTCCTTCACTTTATATGCCAGCGCTGATAAACGAGCCAGTTTCTTAAGTTTCTTATTCAGTTTAAAACTATAGTCGCGCGGCTGAGGTCCGAATGCACGGGCTCCTCCCCTGAACAAGGGTGATTTGCGGCTACCTGCGCGGGCACCACCGGTACCTTTTTGTTTCTTCAGTTTCTTGGTACTTCCGCCTACCATCGATTTCTCGAGTGAAGCATGTGTACCCTGGCGCTGGTTAGCAAGATACTGTTTGGTATCGAGATAGATGGCATGATCGTTAGGGGTTACCTCGAAGATACTATCGCTGAGCGTAACCGTTTGGGAAGTTTTCTCGCCTTTGATGTTATATACTACTAGCTCCATCTTTCAACAATTACATATGAACCACTGGCTCCGGGAACGGAACCCTTTATTACAAGCAGATTTTTTTCAGGAACAATTTTCAGAATCTGAAGGTTGATCATTTTTACGCGATCCACTCCCATATGGCCTGCCATGCGCATCCCCTTGAAAACTTTACTCGGGTATGACGAAGCGCCCACTGATCCGGGAGCCCTCAGACGGTTATGTTGTCCGTGGGTTGCTCCGCCTACTCCGGCAAAACCGTGACGGCGAACAACACCCTGGAAACCTTTACCTTTTGTAGTTCCAACTACATCAATAAATTCTCCTTCTTCAAAGATGTCCACTTTAAGGATGTCCCCGAAAGTTTTCTGATGATCCACTTCGAAACGAGTAAACTCGGCCACAACACGTTTAGGTGTAATACCAGCCTTTTTGAAATGGCCGATCTCAGCTTTGGTCGAATGCTTTTCCTTCTTATCCTCGTAGGCGAGCTGGATAGCTTCGTAACCGTCATTCTCCATTGTCCTGACCTGGGTCACAAAGCAAGGAC
>JBAXXB010000422.1:0-3098 GCA_037128115.1 Bacteroidota bacterium | reverse complement strand
CTACGAATTTGAAACAGCCCTGAAGAGTGGAAACTTTACCGATACGCTGAATGGTTTTCGAAAATATGCGGTTGAAAACACTTTCATTGATTACTTCCTGGTGAATGAGCTTAGTAAAAATGTAGATGGCTATCGCTTAAGTACTTTTATAAATAAGGAACGCGACAGCAAAGGCGGTAAAATACGTATGGGCCCGGTGTGGGATTATGATATTGCCTGGCATAATGCTGACTATTGCGAAAATTATTATGTTTCGGGCTGGGCCTATCAGTTTCCTTGTCCGGATGATTACTGGCAGGTTCCATTCTGGTGGAGCCGTTTGCTTGAGGATCCTCGGTATAAAAACAACCTGGCTTGCCGCTGGCAAAACCTCAGACAAACCACACTCAGCAATGCATGGTTCGATCATTATATCGATAGCATTTCAGGTCAGCTGATGGAAGCCCAGGCACGGAATTTTTCCCAATGGCCCATACTTGGTATTTATGTATGGCCAAATCCCTCGCCATTAGCAACAACCTATTTGGGTGAAGTATCCACGCTTAAAACCTGGATGCATGACCGCTTGAGCTGGCTCGATTCAAATATGCCAGGAAATTGTGATATGTCCTATGGCATACCTGAGAACCAAGCCGAAAATATATTCAACGTTTATCCAAATCCGGTTACAGATTACCTTAATATTGAATTCAAGTCTTCTGATAAAAATCTGGTTGGTATCTTGATTATCAACCAACAGGGATTAATACTAAAAAACATAAAACCTACAGCACAATCTTCAGGACAAAGGTCTGAGGCCCTTGATATTTCTTCCTACAAGCCAGGGGTTTATCTTTTGAGAATAACTATTAATGGCAATATGTTCACTAAACGTTTCATTAAAATTTAAACATTATGGAAAAGATGTATAAATTCTGCCAGAGTTGTGGCATGCCAATGAAAAAAGACGAAAAAGGTGGCGGCACCGCTGCCGATGGTTCTAAAAGCCAGAAGTTCTGCAGCTTTTGTTACCAGGATGGAAAGTTTTTTCGTCCAGATTTTACAGCCAAACAAATGCAGGAACTGGTGAAAGGTAAAATGAAAGAAATGGGGATACCTGGATTTCTGACGCCATTCTTCACATATGGAATTCCTAAGCTGGAAAGGTGGAGGAGCTGAAAACTAAAGGACGCCATTTCGACTATGATCTGTGCAGGCAAGATGAGAAGCTACAGCGCGAAAATTTAACTAAATACCGATATCACAAAGTTTGCTAAATTCGTACAGTGAGTAGTTGATGCCAGTATCTTTGTGACATCAAATCCTCTTGAGATTTGCAGGGCCCCCGGATAGACTCCTACATCAAGTCTCTATTCGGGGGTCTACTATTTACCTGAAATGCAATTTGTTCAATATTTAAGTTGTTCGAAATTCTCAATAAACTGGTTCATTTAACATCCAACTATCAACTCATTAAGAAGACAAGATTTTAAACCATAAATCACGTTAAAATTAAGTTGATTGGTTGGGCATCACCAAGCATAGAGCGAAATTGGATATTCCGTTTGTAATAAATATCGCAAATACCCAATTCCTTGTCCCATTTCAGCAGAATTTTCCTTCTCCAGCTTTCCGCATGCAAAATGGATAAAGTTAAAGTGTTTATGATGACATTATTATTTATCTCGTTTTAATATAATCATCAGATTATCAGCACATAACTAAACTTACACATCCGGAATATTATTATAGAAACCTAATTCGTATATTTGGTGTGATAATTGATCTGCTCATGACCACTCGTAACCTTTTTTAAAAATAATGAAATCGCTTTTAGCTGCTATTCTGGTTTTATTAACGGTTGTCTCGTGCAAAAAGGCAGATGAAACGGATATTCAGAAAGTGGAAGGATGCGGATCGTCCGTTTTCAAATCTGTTGATTATAGTTCCGCACTCAGATCAAATGGTATTGTTCCTTTTGCAATTGGCAATTTTTGGATATATGCAGATTCTGTATGGAAAGATGGGAATCTTCAAAGTGCAGGGTATGATACCCTACATATAACCGACGTTTCGAATTATAATGAAGAACTCTGGTGGAGGTTTTCGGATGGTTCGCAATTATCAGAAAGAAACGATACTGTGTTTGAGTTAAACAGGTATATCCGATGTTTTCGCAGGGAAACACTCTTTTTTCCACTTAGTCATTCCAATTTTCAGGATAGCATTTGCTATTATATTTCCCTTAACGGATATTTCGACATGATATATACCACAAGGAACTCATCAATATCGGACCAGGTAATAAAAACTCCCGCAGGCCAGTTTTGTGAATGTAGCAGGTATGATATATTGAATAATAAAGTTCAGATTGTAAAACCCGGCATTGGTGTAGTAATGATAAATGAAGAAGTAAGTGCCTTATTGTATAAGCATCATAAGGTTTTGGTTAGCTATCATTTACTATAGGAATTGATTTTATTCCAGCAGAAAAATTGTCCAAAAGTCCTGATAACTCACAGTGAATCCCTAGTCATATTTATTATACCCTACAATCTCTTCCATTGATTTCCTGATTTTTGTGCGCTGCGGATAACCATCAACAGCATATCCGACAGTGATTAGCAGCCCTATCGATTTATCCGATGGTATCTGCAATAGTTTTTTGATTTTATCCTCTTCAAACCATCCGATCATACAGGATCCAAGACCGAGTTCGGCAGCCTGCAGGCAGAAATGCTCCGCCGTAATACCAATATCAATCAACGGCCATTCCTTTTTCTTCACCATCATGGCAAGTCGGGTGATAAGTTTGGCCTTTTCCATAACGATAACAACTATTACCGGGGCCTGCAACGTATATTTATTGATTAGTTTAATATCGCTGAACGTAGCTTTGGCCACTTCGGTCCGCAGTGGTTCCTGGTCAACTACTATAAATTTCCAAGGCTGAGAATTGCTGGCTGATGGTGCCAGGCGGGCAGCCTCGAGGCATTTGCTTAATTTTTCGGGTTCCACCCGAATTTCGGAATACCGGCGAACGCTCTGGCGGGAGAGGATCAGTTCATTGAATATCATGGAAATGGTGTTAAATCATAAGGCAACTTTGAATACTGTGG
>JBAXXB010000421.1:0-3098 GCA_037128115.1 Bacteroidota bacterium | reverse complement strand
GTCCGGCCCCATAAATCCGCCCAAACCATATATCTGGTGGCAGGCAATGCAATTCTTTTCCTGGAAAAGCAGTTTCCCTTTTCTTGCATTTTCGGTTACCCATTTTTCGCCTTTATCTACCCGCGTGCCTATAGTATAGATCACTATGGAATAGATAAAAAATGACGCAATCAATATACTTATAATAAACCGTTTCGTGTTTAACCTCATATTAGTGTTCCTGTTTTCTGAAAACCAATTGCAAAAGTAGCAATTTCCGCAATATTATTTTTAACTCATTGTATTTGTGATATTTCCAGTTTCCCTGGACTTTGAAAAGAATAGAAGCTGTGGCAGAGAATCACAGGCGAATTCCGCAGGGAAGTCGGAATTCCCGGGTAGTTAATAACCCCGGAAAATCTTTGCAAAAATACCAATAATGTACACTTCATCTGCGTACATACTATTCAATATACGAATCGCATCCTTTAAATATTTAATACTGAAAGCTCTTTTTTCGTTGTACAATTTTCATCTCTCCTTGCATAAAATCATCATTAACACATATTGAGTATTATACAAACCAGAAAAACAAGATTGCGTATTCTTAATATAAAACGGCTCTTAACCCTACGTCTTCCGCGCAACAGGAAAGAAAGTTACCACCTAAAATCAGCTTCATTACAAATGACATAATTACCATAATCAGTGGGCTATATTTTTGCTAGAGCAAGAAAGGAGCAAAAATCAATGTTAAGGCCGGGGTAGAATCGAAAAAGTCTCTATTACCAAAGTAAGAGAGACCCTTTATCTTGAAAGTTTCAAAGTACAGCAGAATTTTTAATCGAGTTTTAACACCGCCAGGAAGGCACTTTGTGGTACCTCTATATTCCCGATCTGGCGCATACGTTTCTTGCCTTTTTTCTGCTTTTCGAGTAATTTGCGCTTACGCGAAATATCGCCTCCATAACATTTGGCAATAACATCCTTGCGGAGAGGTTTGATGGTCTCGCGCGAAATGATCTTGGCGCCAATGGCAGCCTGTATAGCTACTTCGTACTGTTGCCTCGGGATCAGTTCTTTCAGCTTTTCACAAATACGTTTCCCGAAACTATAGGCATTGTCGCGGTGAATAAGTGTACTCAGCGCATCAACGGGATCGCCGTTAAGCAGAATATCCAGTTTCACCAGGTCGGCTTTGCGGTAATCCGAAATATGGTAGTCGAACGAAGCATATCCTTTCGAAATACTTTTCAGTTTATCATAAAAATCAATTACGATTTCACCCAAAGGCAGGTCGAAACTGAGTTCTACCCGATTTTGGGTAAGGTATACCTGGTTTTTGAGGGTTCCCCGCTTGTCGAGGCATAATTTCATGATGGCACCCTGGTAATCCGATTTCGAGATTACCTGTGCCGATATAAAGGGTTCGTAAATATCATCAACCCAGGTAGTATCGGGCATGCCCGAAGGATTATGAACTTCAATTTCCTCGCCCTTGGTAGTTATAACCTTATACATTACGTTAGGCACCGTGGATATTACATCCATATTGAATTCGCGGTCGAGGCGTTCCTGTACAATTTCCATGTGCAGCAGTCCAAGGAACCCGCAGCGGAAACCAAAACCAAGCGCTAAGGACGATTCCGGTTCAAAACTGAGTGAGGCATCGTTGAGTTGCAGTTTTTCAATGGCTATGCGCAGTTCCTCATAATCGTCGGCATCAATGGGATATAGCCCGGCAAATACCATGGGTTTTACGTTTGCGAATCCTTCCACAGCTGATACACAAGGCCTGTCCACATGGGTGATGGTATCGCCGACTTTGATTTCCTTGGCGGTTTTGATGCCTGAAATAATATAGCCAACGTCGCCCGTAGTAAGCATATCCATCGGCTTCTGCTGCAGCTTAAGCAACCCGATTTCTTCTGCTTTATATTCTTTACCGGTGTTAACAAATTTCACCTGGTCACCTTTGCGGATGGTACCGTTGAAAATCCGGAAATAAGCTACAATGCCCCTGAATGGATTAAATAAAGAGTCAAAAATCAGGGCTTGTAGCGGTGCTTCGGGATCACCTTTCGGAGCGGGTACCCGGCTGATGATGGCATCGAGAATTTCCTGTATACCCATCCCGGTGCGTGCGCTTGCACGGATAATATCAGCGGGCTTGCAGCCGATGAGCTCAATGATCTGGTCTTCGACTTCTTCGGGCATAGCCGAATCCATGTCCATCTTATTCATTACCGGGATAATTTCCAGGTCATGCTCCAGCGCCAGGTATAGGTTGGAGATAGTCTGAGCCTGTATGCCCTGTGTCGCATCTACAATCAGCAATGCCCCTTCGCAGGCGGCAATGGCGCGTGACACTTCGTATGAAAAGTCAACGTGACCCGGGGTATCTATAAGATTTAGCTCGTATTGAATACCATCTTTCAGGTAATCCATACGAATGGCATGACTTTTTATGGTGATTCCGCGTTCGCGTTCAATGTCCATATCGTCCAGCACCTGGTTCTGAAGCTGGCGTTCGGTAAGGGTTCCGGTAGTTTCAAGCAAGCGGTCGGCCAGCGTACTCTTGCCGTGGTCGATATGAGCTATAATACAAAAGTTCCTGATGTTTTCCATTGCCGCAAAGGTATAAAAATCAGAGCAATTTTATAACATATGTTGAATTGAGGTTATTGAAATTCCCGAATTCTTTCAGGTGAAACGAAAACGCCCGGGAATTACCTTTTAGTTTGCATTTAACAAAAGGTTTATAGCATGCATTAAATACAAGTCTCATGGGTCAAATCAGCTTTAATTTGCTGGCATACTGATATATAGACCACAAAGAGCCACTGCCTGGTTTCTGTAGGATCCAAACTACTATCATGGGACCTTTTATCCTTGAATTCGTCTAACCACTAAGGCACTAAGAACACTAAGAGGCACTGAGAACTTATACAGACTCATAGAATCCGGCAAACATTTGAACTCTTCTGACCCTTGAACCTTTCGAACTCCGTGAGCCCATGAACCCCGAAGGCATTGAACCATTTAAACCCTTGAACTCTTGAACCCTTGAACTCTTGAACCCTTGAACTCTTCGAACCCTTGAACTCTTCGAACCCTTG
>JBAXXB010000420.1:0-3100 GCA_037128115.1 Bacteroidota bacterium | reverse complement strand
ATCCCCGAAAAACCCTTCGCGAAATAAACCGCATTACCAAGGTTCAGCAGAAAGAATTCCAGCATATTTATAACTCGGTAATTCATCAACTTGCAGGGAATAACATCTTCGTAATCAGCGATAAAGACCTTACTCCCGACCAGGGCCATTTTGTTGTGCAGTATTTCAGGGAACATGTTCGCACTAGCCTGTTCCCAATCATTTTAAGCAACCTAAAAGCTGCTTCCCTGCACGATCATTCTTTATATCTGGCTGTTGTTATGCAAGTTAAAGGTAAACCTGCACAGGAAAAATACGCTCTCGTTGAGGTGCCTGTAAATACGCTTTCCCGTTTCCTGATCCTCCCGGCTGAAGGAGAAAAGCGATTTATCATCCTGCTCGACGATGTAATCCGCTATTGCCTCAATGATATTTTCTCGGTCTTCGGCTTCAATACGTACAAGGCTTACGCCATCAAATTTACCCGGGATGCAGAACTGGATATTGACAATGATGTTTCGAAAAGCTTTCTCGAACTCATGACAGAAGGCTTGAAAATGAGAGAAATAGCCCCACCGGTCAGGTTTGTTTACGACAGGCATATGCCTGAAAGGCTTCTGAAACAGTTGTTAACCAAACTTAACATCAGCCAGGGAGATACGATTTCGCCCGGGGGCCGGTATCACAATTTTAAGGATTTTGTAAATTTCCCCAATATTGGCCTACCGGAAATGGAATTCAGCCCTATGCCCCCTCTCGAACACCAGGGATTACGGGCTACCAAAAGTATACTTGCCGGGATTAAAGAAAGAGATTACCTATTGCATTACCCGTTTCAATCGTTTCATTACCTCATCGACCTGTTGCGCGAAGCATCACTCGACCCGCAGGTCAGGGGAATAAAAATGACACTCTACAGGGTGGCCAGTAATTCAAACGTTGTGAATGCCCTGATTAACGCTGCCCGGAACGGCAAAGAGGTGACCGTTTTCCTGGAAGTTCAGGCCCGCTTCGACGAAGAGGCTAATATATACTGGGCAGGAAAGATGCAACAGGAGGGCGTAAAAGTCATTCAATCCATTCCGGGTTATAAGGTTCATGCAAAGCTACTGCTTATCCGCCGAAAGGAAGGAGTGCGTAACGTGTATTACGCGGGAGTAGGTACCGGCAACTTCAACGAAACAACGGCTAAAGTATATACCGATGTTTCGATTTTTACCGCCGATAAGGAAATCGTTGCTGATGTGAACAGCGTTTTCCACCTTTTTGAATCCATTTACAACGCACCTAAATTCTCCAAACTGATAGTTGCGCCTTTTCATATGCGGAACCAGTTCATTAAACTGCTGAACAACGAAATACGCAACGCAAAAGCCGGCCTGGATGCGTGGATGATACTGAAAATAAACAACCTTACCGATATTAAAATTGTTAAAAAGCTCTACGAGGCAAGTAGTGCGGGAGTAAAGATCAAGCTGATTGTAAGGGGAATATGCGTTCTACAGCCAGGGGTGACCGGCCTGAGTGAAAACATAGAAGCAATAGCTATAGTTGGCAGATTCCTGGAACACAGCCGATTAATGGTTTTTGCCAATGGTGGCAAGGAATTGTTTTATCTCTCATCGGCAGACTGGATGGAACGCAATTTCGATAACCGGATCGAAGTAGCCTGCCCTGTTTTTGATCGTGACCTGCAGAGGGAAATCATGACCATGCTCCAGATACAGTTGCGTGACAATACCAAGGCCCGCACTATAACAGCCACCCATTCGAATCAATACGTGAAAGGTAACCCCAACTTAAAATTAAATTCCCAGACAGAAACGTATAAGTTTTTTAAGGATAAAGTCCTGTAAAATTTGGCCGGATTTTACGTTCTCAACAGGAAAGTGGTCTTCAACACAAAGTGTAAAGTACTGCCAATTGTACAATATCATTAATGCATTTGAAACATCAATCGTACATCGTCAATCACTCAATTTTACATTACTGACAATAAACACCGTTTCACCCCGCCACGGCAACGTATTGTTTTTCTCGGTGTAATGAACTACCACATTTTTACCCTGGAACTTTTCGAGTTGAATGGCCACATCCCTGTCAGAAACAGAAAACAGGAACTTCTCGGAAGCAATGGCAACATTTTTGTTACTCTGCACACTGCTCAGTATCATTTCACCTTCGTATGTTTTGAAGATATTTCCTTTGCGGGAAAATTTCTGCAACATACCAGCCCTGTATCCGTCGCTGTAAGTAAAAAAGAAACTCCAGTACACATACAATCCGACTATTAAAACAAAAATAGCGAGGGCAAAATAGAGATACTTCCTGATTTTCTTTTTTAACGTGTGTATGGGTTTATCGGCCGCCAACGTTTCGGCCTTACCTTGTTTTTTATCAGCCATGGCAATACTTTTTTACAAAGATATTAAAAAAACAGCTGAAACAGTATTAGGAATTCCATGAAAACCCAATACGGCAAATAAGCCATTACTGGCAGAGCAATGCGGCTAATCGCATTGAAATGATAATTATCTTTGCACCTTAATGCGAATTTCAGGATGATAGAATTTGAAGAAGCACTGGAGATTATTAGTAAATCAGCCGTCCCCCTTGCATCAGAACATATAAACCTCGAAGACTGCCTTGGCAGGGTATTGGCTGTGGATGTTTTTTCGGATATGGACATGCCTCCTTTCGATAAATCAGCCGTCGATGGATATGCTTGCCGTCGTGCGGACCTCGAAAAAGCACTCCGGGTGCTGGAGACTATACCCGCCGGTAAAGCGCCGGAAATACGTATTGGTCCTGATGAATGCTCCAAACTGATGACCGGCGGCATGCTTCCCGAAGGTGCCGATACAGTGATCATGATAGAAGATGTTGAAATCCTGGGACCTGACAGCATACGTTTTGCAGCAGACAGAACAGCTCCTAATTTTTGCAAACGGGCCGAGGATATACGCCAGGGAGAAAAGGTGCTTCTGAAAGGTACTCTTGTCAGGCCGCAGGAAATAGCTGTGCTGGCATCGGTTGGCTGCGTGAGGCCCGAAGTTTTTAAGCAGACCCGGGTAGGAATCATTTCGACAGGAGACGAATTGGTAGAGCCAAACGAAATCCC
>JBAXXB010000419.1:0-3101 GCA_037128115.1 Bacteroidota bacterium | reverse complement strand
ATGATGCTGATTATCAAAATAGATCCGGAGTAAATATGTAAAAATACGGGAAGCATGATGAGACAAGGATATGGGCCAGAGGTTGTTCAAGCAGTATGGCAGGTTTAGTATAGCTTAATCAAAGGTCGCCTTCCTGTAACCCTATTCTTTATACTGGTATTGAAAGTCCCTGCCAGCACCTGAAACTGCTACTATGCGTCATAATAACCGAAATTGTTAATGTTGACTAGAACAAGCAATGTCCCGGGTTCATTAATGTCGAATTTACGGGTGTTATAGCCTATAATTTAGTGGTCGGGGGTATTGGTATTAAGAGCTCATTCAAAAAAATAATACGGCAGTAGAATTTCGGGTATTTTTAGCCTTATAAGGCTATTTGTCAATGACATACATTATATTTTTGATCGTTTAACTCAAATTATTAATATTAAGTTAACATAGTATTCGTATCTTTGCAAAATAAATTATAAACTTCAGACCATCTGAAGAGGTTTTACGAGCGTTAAGAATATGGGAACCAACGGTTGCCTGGCTCACAAGGAAAATGAAACATTTTCGCTGATTTTTTGTCAATTGAGCTAATATGATTAGCCATTGATGTTTCAACAATTTAACAGAGGACATTACCATGTATACACAGATAAACCCCGATTATATAGTAGCTTACTTCGAAAATCCAATCCAAATTTCCCGCATGCTGCGTATGTTTCAATATAAGACATTGAAGCGAAGACGAATCAGGAAATTTTCGCATTGCGCAGCCTGATAAGGTATAACGTAATCTTTTTCTACGCTTTTCCAGTGTTGTTTCTGTTTCGGAGGAGACTTGGCGGTAGCGTGGTTTCAAAAATACCTGGCACAGACTTAAATCCCGATGCTTATCCTTTGGCCTGCGCCAGACCGGGTAAGGATGGGGTTTTGTAGTTCGCGAGTTGAACGGGAATTCGACTAATTGACGGAACTTCGAATGCCGATGATGGGACCGCGAACACCGATGACGGAGTCGCAAATGCCGATGACGGAGCCGAAAACGTAATTTTCAGGACCGCGAACGCCGATGACAGGGCCTCGAACACCTATTACTAAGTCACAAAAAACTCACTTTACTGAGTAGAACTTAATAGAACTGGATACAATCGGAGACAATTCGGAGACAAAAAAAATAACCACTTGTATATCATATTGATTTACAGGTGGCTATATCGTAATAATGGTCTCCCGGACAGGATTCGAACCTGTGACCCATTGATTAAGAGTCAATTGATCTACGCTCTATAAGTGGCGTGAATAAAGGGTTTCAGAATTTATAATTTGTTTTTGTGAATCTATTTGTAAATCGCTGTTATTTTTTACCGAAATTAAGATAGTATCCTATCGAATAACTTTTATTTATCGGATCGTATCCGGCAGTAATTATATTATCTTTTTTGGTCTTTAATCCTGCTGTTAGATAAGCCCCGAAATAATCATACCCGTTTGACTGCAAATTAAGCCCTGCAAAGAACTTTGTTGAAGTTGGGGCTATGATTGTATGATCTGTGTTTTTAATGATATCAATCTGCTTAATTTGATTCCTGACTACAAAACCATTCAACTCGTTTCTGCTCACTGAATCCTGCATGTCAATGAAGCCGATACTGTCAATTATAATGTGTCTGTTATAAATCTTATGTTTGAAATACTCCAGCGCGATATGGTGGCATTGTGCGCTATCCGGGTAAAGGTTCACGGTGTCATTATGTGCGTAATAAATAGTATCTGGTTTCGGTTTTGCGTAATGTTTTGTATTATCAATAATCCTTATAATTGTATCAATCCGAAGTGAATCATTTGTTTCCGGGCATGGTTTTACTTTACCCGAATGGGTACAAGACCCGATGTATATCAAGCAGGCAACAATCAATATCCAGGGAAGTGCAACTATATAGCTTTTCATTAGTCTGAATATTTATAATCATTCAATCTGTTTATCCATCCCTTAAAGAACCTTATTTGTGCCGGTTTCCGTCTGACAATATCATACAGAAATAACTTACGTTCCTCCACAATCTTATTGAATAGGTCCTCCTGATCACAGCGATTAAGAGCCTGAATTGTTTTTACTCCTACTATACCATCCTGCGGAACATCAAGAACGCGTTGCGGAATAATAACGCCCCATTTACCGGAACCCCAAACCCAATCAACCAGTATATTAGCCACTGATTGATTTTCTATTTCATCCGCCTTCCACCTATCCCAATAGAACTTTTTGAGGACCTTCATCCAGGCATCATCCGATATATTTTTCAGATCATCCACTGTTTTATCCTGGCCAAAAACGTCCCTGAAGGTAATAAGGGTAATCCCTTTATTAGTAACGCCTCCCTGATCAACGGGATCGTTAACAAAACCACCCTCCCATTTTAGTATTTTAGGGGCTAATTTCTTAATATCGGCCATTATGGTTTATATTTTAGGATAAATTCGAATACGGCAATGATCGTACCTAATGAGCTTATTAATCCAACAGCTAGAGCCATAACAGCTATCTTCCATTGTTTTACACCCTTCTGTGCTACCCTATCCTCCCATATCGCTTGTATGCGCTCATTCTGTGGGCATCCATCAACGGTATGAGGCAAGGACCTGCTTAATAAGGCTATTTGGTCTGTGTGTCCTCTTACTGTGCCGTTTGTTTTTGTGGTCTGCTCAATTATGGAATCTAGTTTTTGCTCAATCAAAGCCATTTTCAACTCCTGCAACTCCTTGATGTGATCAATTCCGCTTGCAAAGAGTTCTTTAATATCTGTGTGATCTTGCTTAGTCATCATTAATAGTAAGTGGTTTTACTAGTTAATCTATTATTTTGGCAGTCCTGTTTTATCCGCATCTTTCGCAAGGATAGCGACAAGCGAAGCTAAGAATGTCGCTACAAACCCCAAGCCTGAAGCTACCTCCGTAAATGTAGCTTTACCGAAATAAACGAGAGCCATACAGGAAACTAGAATTAGCATCCCGAAGAATCCCACTGTTGCCGTTTTCCAACTTATGTTTTTCATATTGTTTTTAGTTCAAATTGTTTAAGTGTAAAACTTACTGCAATAATTTCAAAACATTAG
>JBAXXB010000418.1:0-3133 GCA_037128115.1 Bacteroidota bacterium | reverse complement strand
AATCACAAATCACCAAGCACCAAGCACAAAACACTAATCACAAAGCACTATGCACTAATCACAAAGCACTATGCACTAATCACAAAGCCCAAGTCCCTTCTCCTGCAATCACCAACATAACACAATGGACGATCTACTGAGTGAAAAAATAAAAGTACTGGCGGCAAGTTATGCTCCCGGCACAATTGAGATCCGCAGGCATTTGCATGCCCATCCTGAATTGTCGGAAAAGGAATTCAATACGGCAGATTTCATTTGTTCGACACTTGACGGTTATCATATTCCCTATACCCGCAACATAGGTGGAAACGGGATTGTAGGCAAAATTGAAGGCCTTCATCCGGATACAGCAACTCTTGCACTCAGGGCTGATATGGATGCTCTGCCTATCAACGAGTTAAATGAATGTGATTATAAGTCGTTGAATGCTGGTGTGATGCATGCCTGCGGGCACGATGTGCACATGGCTTCCCTGTTGGGAGCCGCAAGGATTTTAAATGAACTACGTACTGAATTTCAAGGTACTATACGCCTGGTTTTCCAGCCATCGGAAGAGAAATTTCCCGGTGGAGCGCTGGCTATGATCAGGGATGGAGTTCTCGAAAACCCTGTTCCGCGAAGGATATTAGGGCAGCATGTACTACCCACCCTCGAAGCCGGTAAGGCTGGCTTCATGCCGGGCAGGTATATGGCATCCACAGATGAGGTTTACCTGACAGTGAAGGGCAGGGGAGGGCACGCCGCCACCCCCCAACTGAATATTGACCCGGTTGTGATCGCATCGCATATTATCATTGCCCTTCAGCAGGTAGTAAGCCGCTGGGCTCCCCCGGGCATACCAACCGTGCTGTCATTCGGGCGGGTGATTGCCGGTGGCCGGACCAACATTATTCCCTCGGAAGTGAAAATAGATGGCACTTTACGCACTTTCGACGAGGACTGGAGGGCCCGCGCACACGAAAAAATAACAACCCTGGCCCAGGGAATGGCCGAAAGCATGGGCGGTACCTGCGAGGTATTTATAGCAAAAGGCTACCCATTCCTGGTTAATGATGAGCTGGCTACGGCCGAAGCAAAAGCATTGGCACTGGAATTCCTTGGCCCGGAAAATGTTGTGGATCTCGATCAACGCATGACGGCTGAAGACTTTGCTTATTATTCGCATATTATACCGGCTTGTTTCTATCGTTTGGGAGTTAAAAACCCGGGCTGGGAGAATATCCGTAACCTTCATACCGCTGAATTTGATGCAGATGAGCGAAGCCTCGAAACGGGGATGGGTTTGATGGCATGGATTGCTTTGGGGAGCTTGAAAAAGTTTGGAAAAAGTGAATAGTGCTCAGTTTTAGGTGCTCTCTTATGAGTTTGTTATTTATGTATTTTTAATCATAACTAACATACTTTATTCACCTGATTCAAATAACCATGAAAGAGAATAAATCGTTTACCGACTTAAGTGTCTGGATCAACAGCCGTGACCTCGTTAAATATTTGTATCTTCTTACTAAGGATTTCCCTAAGGAGGAGGTTTATTCGCTGACATCCCAGATGAGAAAAGCTGCTATATCAATTCCATCAAATATTGCTGAAGGGGTAGCCCGGAATCATGCTAAGGAAACCATTCAATTCCTGCACTTTTCAAAAGGATCAATATATGAACTGGAAACCCAGCTTTACCTGGCATTTGATATTGGATATCTAAACGATGATCAATTATCAATGTTTCTAAAGAAGATTGAAGACTGCAAAAAATTGATCTCAGGGTTTATTAACTATTATCGAAATAAGCCACAAGGTAATTAGCTCTCTTCAAGGTAAATCATGCTGAAAGCTATGCACTATGCACCAAGCACTATGCACCAAGCACCAAGCACTATGCACCAAGCACTATGCACAAGGCACTAAGCACAAGGCACTAAGCACAAGGCACTAAGCACTAACCACAAATCACTAACCACTGACCACAACAAAAATTTCCCATGAACATCTCAGGCAAGCATTACCGGACTATCTGGATGGAAGGTTCCTCGGTTTATATGATCGACCAGAATGCTTTACCCTTTGAATTCAGAATTTTTGAAGCAAAAACATTCCAGGAAACCTGCCATGCCATTGTAACTATGATTACCCGAGGAGCAGGGGCTATAGGTGCTGCGGCAGGATTTGCAATGGCCCAGGCGTTTTTGGAAGGAACAGGTGTAACAGGCCATGGGCAAAGGGAGAATTATACGGGCGACCAGCTCCGGTTTTTCGAAAATGCGCGTAACCAAATAGAAGCAACCCGGCCTACTGCCCGGAATTTATTTTATGCTACCGAAAGGGTTTATAAAGGAGGTCTGCTTAGTGTTGAGGAAGCTGTAAGCCAGGCGCAATTGCTTGCCGATGAAAATATTACCGATGCCAGGCAGATAGGCGAAAACGGGAGCAGCCTGGTACAGAACGGCAGCCGTATACTCACCCATTGCAATGCCGGCTGGCTGGGTTTCGTGGATTATGGAAGCGCTTTGGCACCCTTATATATTGCCAGGCAAAAGGGGAAGGCGTTTTTTGTATACGCCGACGAAACCCGTCCCCGCAACCAGGGTGCACGACTCACTGCCTGGGAATTGCAGAATGAAGGCATCCCACACCTGTTAGTGCCCGATAATGCCGGTGCCCACCTGATGAGCCGCGGCATGATCGACCTGGTGATTGTCGGTGCCGACCGTATAGCCGCAAACGGAGATACTGCCAATAAAATAGGTACCTTCGAAAAGGCAATTGTAGCTAAGGAGTTCGGGATCCCGTTTTACGTGGCAGTCCCTTTTTCGACCATTGATTTCTCTCTGACTGATGGTTCGCAAATCCCGATAGAGGAACGCGATGAAAATGAAGTGCTTACCTATACCGGTCCTGATTCAGAAGGTATTATGCGTACCATTCGCATGGCTTCGCCGGGATCGCATGCCCTGAATCCTGCTTTTGACGTGACTCCGGCAAGGTATATTACCGGGTTTGTTACTGAGAAAGGAATTATCAAACCCAATGAAATAGTGAATTTTAAATAATTGGTTTTAGGAAACCACCCACAAAGTACAATTCCCTAATTAAAACTACCCCAACTTAATCTGATCCTGTTATGCAACCCTTCAAC
>JBAXXB010000417.1:0-3135 GCA_037128115.1 Bacteroidota bacterium | reverse complement strand
TATTTTTGGTAAAGCGAATCCACGCCTTTGATGGTAGCCAGGAATTGTTTCTTTGTGTAATACAGCAGGGCATTTTCCTCCACCACTTCCGTATAGCTGATCACTCCGGGTATGGAACGGATCTGGTCAGCATGTATTTCGCCGGCATGGAATGTCTTCCCCTGGCTGATCGTAATTTCGATATCGGGATCGAATACCGAGAACAGCGACACCACCACCGATTCGAAACCGTTGAACACACTCAGTACTATGATCAGTGCCGCTGTTCCCACGGCCACCCCTACCATCGAAATGCCCGAAATCAGGTTGATGATATTATGCGATTTCTTCGAAATCAGGTACCTGCGTGCAATGAAAAACGGGAGGTTCAAAAGGAGGGTGTTTTTAGGTATCGCAAAAATAAGGTATTAATTCTGAAATATGGTTTAACAGGGGAAAAAGGGGCTGGTTCTTGCGTTCCAGTCAGGGCTTGACTTCGAGTCAAGCCCTGACTAGACAAATGAATTCACCAAACTACTTGACTTTTTTTGCTCCCTTAACCTTTTATAGGAATCTTTTTCATACGACATATTAACAGATGGCACGTCTAAATATATACCTTGAATTTCTTTCCCATTTAAATCTGTATAATTATATTTCACACCCCTTATCATTCCATCAACTACCTGAAACTCATAAATACCTGAAATTGCATGAACTGTTCCGATACCAAAGCGATACCAAAGTGTTGAATCTAATTTTACAATCGCTTTCATATTTATGTACCTTCTCGCTGAATCAAGGTATCGGTAATTAGGGTCATCACTTTTTGAAAAGTCTATCACCCCAGGTATTAAGTTGATATCTGAGATACTTGAGGTATTTCCCTGGTATGAGGTTCCTTGCTTTTCAATCAAGTCTAAATAAATAAATGCTTTTAACATGGTTTCATTAGAATACCTAAATGCGGTATCGTTAAGTAATGCAAGGTCTAATTGTATTCTGCGGGAATTTCCATAAGCTACTAATGTGTCGGAGTTGTATATCATATAGAGACGAGTAAAATGAGCTGGATTTGGTCCAAAGCCTAAAACCAAAAATTTAACTCCCGGGTAAACCGAATCTAAAATTGGTTGCATTTCAGGATCAGGTTTTATCTCATGAGAATAGCTAAGTTGAGTATGCAATACTATTGTTTCTTGAAGTTGACCTTTAGCAATTGCAAAGAGAAAAGTTACAAATACAACTAAAAAAATAAATCGTGTATTTTTCATAACCATTAGTTTTTAAGTTTAATAATTCCAACTACAAATGAATAGAAATGAAGCATATTACTTTTCCTCCAGTACCTTAATCTTTTTATCCTACTCAATAATATAAAGAATGAGTTCCTCGATTTTTTTCAACAATAAGGCATACATGGCACCCAAATTTATTCCGCCGCTGGTGCAGACCCATGATCCACACTTCCTAACAGCTTTCGTTTTCATTCCAGTACAAATATATCCAATAAACCTTTGTATTATGGAATACTCTGGACAATGGGGGTAACGTTGTTGCTGTTTTAGTGGAATACTACGGAAAGCTAAGCAGCAGTAATTTGTTATTGATAATTATGCCGGCACGGATTACAAATCCGCGCCAGCGGAGGAGGGTTGATCCGGAAACCTGTTTTAAAGTGAAATACTGTAAATAATTCTATTTTTTGATAAGGCAAATAGCCTGATATACTGGTTTTTGCGAACTACAAGGCATAGTAATTCCTATTCGCGAAGCAAGGCGATTTTTCGGCACTATTAAGTCAGGGGCAATGGCTGGTTTTGAAACAGCGCACCAGGCGATCGGACGCGTGGCAGAACACATATTGGCACCATTTTACCTTGCCTGCATATGGGGCATACATATCATAAGTTGCGAACCGATAATTACATTGAAAGCAAAAAATTGATAGTTCAATAAAGTGGATGTTTCCGGTCAAAAAGAAAGCCTGCCCAACCATAGTAAAAGACACGAAATTTTATAAAATGTTCCCATATTGGGAATCTTTATTTATCTTTGCATCCTTATTCAAGCTTATGGAGAGAATATTTGCAAAAAGCACATTGAGAAACTTTTGGGAAACACATCCGGATTCTGAACAATACCTGAAGACCTGGTTCGATACGGCAATGAGTTCAAATTGGAGAACACCAAATGAAGTTAAACAGACCTATATAAATGCAAGTATTCTAAAAGATAGCCGAATTGTTTTTAACATTAAAGGCAATTCCTATCGACTGCTGGCAAAATTCAACTTTGAGAAACAATGGATATTTATACGTTTCATTGGAACTCATGTTGAATACGATAAAATTGATGCAAACACAATTTAAAATTACCAGACATGGAAATAAAACCAATAAAAACAGAAACAGACTATAACCAAGCATTGAAAAGGCTTGAAACCATTTTTAATGCAGAAATTGGGACTACAGAAAGTGATGAGGCCGACGTGCTTGGTATATTGATAGATGAATATGAAAAAAGACATTATCCAATTGAAGCTCCAGATCCAATTGAAGCAATTAAAATAAGAATGGAAGAAATGCAGCTTAAACAAATCGATCTGGTAAATGAAATTGGAGGCAAGAGTCGTGTTTCGGAAATATTAAACCGAAAAAGAAAACTAACGGTAGAAATGATCCGAAAATTGACAGCCAGATTAAACCTTTCACCAGAATTATTAATAAATGACTATCAACTGACAAGATAAAGTACGGTTGGAATTAATTGGATTTCATCCGCCTATGGCGGACAAGAAATGGCACATAGTGCCCTGCATGAAGTGCAGGTTGAACTAAAGCCCAAAACGATTTCTTTGCTATGCAATTGGATCCACAGATTACGCGGATTAACACGGATGGATTTGGTTGTTAGCTGAAGCTCACAAAGTAGGGGTCCACAGATTACACGGATTAACACGGATGGATTTGGTTGTTCGCTGAAGCTCACAAAGATTGGATCCACAGATTACACGGATTAACACGGATGGATTTGGTTGTTCGCTGAAGCTCACAAAGATTGGATCCACAGATTACACGGATTAACACGGATGGATTTGGTTGTTCGCTGAAGCTCACAAAGTAGGGGTCCACAGATTACACGGATTAACACGGA
>JBAXXB010000416.1:0-3173 GCA_037128115.1 Bacteroidota bacterium | reverse complement strand
GAATAGCTGATTGAATTGTCACCTCCGCTGGCTGCGGTTGCATTGCCAATAACCGTGGTTGGAGTTGAATTAGAGCAAATAGTTTCGCCAGTATTAGCAATTTCACCTGAAGTAAAAGCAGGACGAACCACCATTGCTTCCGATATGGTAGAGGTTGCCGTTCCACAATCACCGGTGACCACACAATAATAATATAAGGTGCCTTCAGTAGCAGCCGAAGGGGTATAAGTATCAGTAGTTGTTCCAAGAGCATCGCCGCCTGAAGCAATTTGAACAGTATTGCTATACCATTGATATACCAAATTAGTTCCTGTTGCGCTAACTGTAATTGGTGTAAATGTTCCGTTCAGACATTGTGTTTGGGCGCCAGTTGATTGTTCCGTGATAGATGTAACAGCATTCACGGTTCCGCTCACTGGCAGATTTTGAGTACTAGCACTCGTCGAAGTAAGCGATACATTGCCTGAAGGTGTTCCTGTGGCAGCATTTGTTAAACGCACATAAACGGTGGTACCGGAAACAATGCCTCCACTTTGCGTTAGTGTTATTGAATTTGAATATGCCGAACCATAAGCAGTGGATACTTCGAAGCCTGCGTCTGCTGTTACGGTGATATTAGCTGTCAGGTGTGTTCCGGATGCAGTAAAGCTTTGGGCATTGGAAACAGTTCCTGAACAAGAGGTAAATGCGCTGAAACTGCCTGATGCGGTTATGGTTGGCATTGTAGTTGTCTGCGACTTCGGATTGTCGGTTGCAGAAGTAGTATTATAAGCTTCGCTGCCTGGCGAACCATTGTATTCGCATACATGAACCTCATAGGTGGTGTTTTGTGTCAGTCCTGTAAGAGTTACTGTGGTTCCGGTTCCGTTGTACACGCAATACCATCCGCTGCTTCCTATCTGTGAACCGCTGTTACCGAAGGTAGTATTGGCGGTATAAGTAGTGTTATTTACTGGTGATGCCGTGCCTGTGGAGGCTTGTTTTATAAAAACTGCACGTTTTGCGCCTGAACCATTGGTCCATGAAATACCCATCTGGGTATTGGCTACTGAAGAAAATGTAATGTTGCTGGCTTGTGTTGCCGGTGTTTGGTTTACGGTAACGGTAACGGGGGTTCGAGTTGCACTGGCGCATCCATTGGAGCCTCCATACACCAAATCAACTAACCACCATTTTGCTTCACCAAAATACTGAGGAAAATTGTCACCACCAGCCTCACAAGAATTATCAATAGTACCATATGCAAAAGTGGTTCCTAAATCATATCTTGCATAATAGAACTCTCCATTCGAATAGGCACCTACTCGATATGTTTGACCGGCTGTTAGGACAATAGGTGATGCTAAATTTGTTTGTGTCCATGTACCATTTGTTCCACTTACAGCCTGACTAACAAGCAATGTTCCTCCATTGGTCCAAATAGATACTCTTGACCCAAAATAACTACGTACTGCGGTTACGGTAAGGTTGACAGATGGTGTAAATGAATAACCAAATGTAAAAGAGCCATTATTATAACTATTCGAATTAACTACATTACCGAGTATATTCCCGGAAGCCACATCTCCTTTAGTTTCGGCATAGTAGGTTTTGGTTGTGGCAGGTGAAACGGAATAGTTTATTCCGCTTATACTACTTCCGACGAAGGTTCCGCCAGTTGATGCTGTCCACCAATCTATGGTGTTACTTGCAGAGGCATTCAAATTGGATGAAGACCCAACTGCGATGGAGGAAGGGGTTGCTGTTACTGAGGTAGGAACTGCCGGATTTGAATTGGAAGCCACATCAACCGTATTGCTGGTTGACACACAATAAGTTGTTGTATTGGTTCCTATAACATAATAGCCTGTTCCTGCCGGTAATGCCGACCATGTGAGTGCCGATCCTGTTCCTGATTTACCAGTTTGTACGATGGCATTGCCCGAATTGTACAATTGATAGCTCACTCCACTAACTGATGTTGTGGAAGTAATGGTTCCGTTATTTCCCGGGCTGGCACAAATAGTGCTGCCGGTTAAGGACAGGGCAGCAGGCAGTGGGTTAACTGTTATGGTAATACCAGAAGCTGTATTGGCACAACCATTCGCATCGGTAACCGTAACAGTATAGGTGCCGGAAGTCGTAACATTAAGTGTCGGAGTGGTGGCAGCACCCGGCGACCATAAATACGAACTGAACTGATTTACCGGTGCAGTTGTGGCTACCCAAACCGGTGAATTTACCAGGGTGCCTGTATATCCATGTCCGCTTGCATCAGCAGTAGAAGCCGAACCTGTTCCTTCATCCAACTTCCAGTATCCAACCAGGTTGGCATAATTAGGATGTGCATTTGTAATGGATGTATTCATCCATGTAGTAATTGTTGCCTTACTCAGATTTGTGCTAAAAATAGAAACTTCATCAAGTTTTCCTCCATCAAATTCCTCAAAACCGTTATATGACTGACCAAATCTTAATATCCCTGTACCATCAGAGTCCAATGCTGGTTTAGTTCCATTTGATACTCCATCCACAAAGAGTTCTCTGCTTCCCCCTCCCGTTTGAACAACAGCAATATGATGCCAGCCTAGTGCGGCTGCATCAGGGCTGGTTATATTAGTGTTTGCTGATCCTGCCCCATATACCCAATGATTATTCCCATCAAGGTAAATACCATATTGAGATCCCGTATCCCTCGATTTTGTAACAATCCCTTTAAATGAACTATTATAACTCTCGATATATACCCATGCCATTAATGTATAACTTTGAGCACTGGTAAAACGCATACTTGCATTATCAGCTATTTCTACTCTGCTGTTTAAACCAAATGTCAACGCATTGCCACTTACACTAAGCGTGGCAGAATTACCCTGACAAAATGTGGTGGCACCGGCTGCAAACAATGTTGGTGCAGGCAATGGGTTCACTACAAACGCACCTGAGACCGCACTTGTTGCCGTTCCGCAGGTGCCTGTAACGACACAATAATAATAAAGCGTGCCTGCTGTAGTGGCTTGTGGTGTATAGCTATTGCTTTGTGCTCCATTCATATCGCTTAGGGTTTGACCTCCGCTATTGCTGCTGCTTGTATTGTAGAACCATTGAAAGCTTAAACCTTCGCCTAATGCTTCTACTGTAATTGGTGTAAAAGTACCACCAAGGCATTGTGTTTGTTTTGCAGTAGATTGGCT
>JBAXXB010000415.1:0-3185 GCA_037128115.1 Bacteroidota bacterium | reverse complement strand
CATCATCGTCTTCGTTTTTCTTGATGGTGATCTGGCAAACCAGCTGGTAAGTTTTATCCTCAATACCGGCATAGCGGGGCATGCTGCTACTGGGCGGGGGAGTGACAATATTCACCATGCCGTTCACCGTAGTTGCAATGGGATGGAAATTGATAGTATTCACATCCGGATCGGTCAAAACCTTTACGGCCCAGCGTTCCACGCCGCCGCAATTCACATTTTTCCCCGGGGTTCCGTCTTCTTCGTCTGCCGGCTGAGCCCAGGCATGGGTAATCATCAAAGCAAGCGTAATACAGGTATAAACTAGTTTTTTCATGTAAGTTTAGTAAGGAGTCGCCAAATGTAAGGCTTTTTAACAGGCGGTTACATTTTTGGCTCAAGGCTGTGGTCAGCGCCAGAGCCTGCAGGCAGCATACCACCTGATCCCGAAGGAAGAAGTGGCGGGGTATAAAAGCCGGAAACCAGGGCGCTACTTTCTTACAAGATGAAACAAAACCCAGGTAAGCTCAAATTTCGCTACCTTTGGGATCTGACCTGCACTAGAAAAGGCGCATTTGTACTACTTCTGCGCAAGAACCGGCAAACAATTTTTTATGAAGAACTTTTTACTATTATTTCTTGTCGTTTTTTCCATTCAGACCTCCACTTTTTCGCAACAGGAAGTAAAAGCCTGCCAGGACCGCAAAGTTGCCATTTTGCTGTATAACGACGGAACCTGGCAATATGCCGACAGCATTGCCCAGCCTGATAAAAAGGCAACAGTCATCAGCGGTCTCGAAATCCCGAAGACCAAAGCAGGAGATCATATTATTACGCACAGTGGGTATTCGCTGCTGTTCAGCGATAAGGACAAGCTGGCAAAATGGGTAGCCTATGAACTTACGAAAGAAGAAACAAACAAAATATACGACCGCACCGACAAATTCACGGCTGATCCTGCCGTTCTCTCGGGAACTGCTTCCAATGCCGATTACTCGGGTTCGGGTTACGACCGCGGCCACCTGGCTCCCGCTGCCGATATGGGCTGGTCGGCCACAGCCATAGCCGAATCGTTTTATTACAGCAATATGACACCGCAGCTACCTTCGTTTAACAGGGGCGTATGGAAAAGGCTCGAGGAGCTGGTTCGCAGCTGGGCTATAGAGAACGAAGCGGTGTACATAGTAACCGGCCCGGTGCTGAAAAACGGGCTTAAAACCATAGGTCCCGACAGGGTCACGGTGCCGGAATATTTCTATAAAGTTGTGCTGGATTATACGGAACCCGGCATCAACGGCATAGCGTTTATTATTCCGAATACCGCCTCGGGTCAACCCCTCGGGGATTATGCCGTTACCATCGACAGCGTTGAACACCTTACCGGCATCGACTTCTTCCCCTCTCTCCCGGATGCGCAGGAGCGGGCAATTGAAAAAACGTTGTGTGTGGATTGCTGGACCTGGAAAAGCATAAAATCGCCGGGCAAGGCAAGCGGTGCCAAAGCTACTGTTTCGGCTCAGTGTATGGGATCAGCCACTTCCGGGGCCAGGTGTAAAAACAAGACACGGAATGTGTCGGGCTATTGCTACCTGCATGAAAACCAGAAGCAAAATAATACCCTTGGGCAAACACCTTCCGCATCAAAATCTGAAAGAAAATTCAGCTCAGTCCGGTGTTCGGGCATCACCAAGGCCGGGAACCGCTGCAAACATATGACTTACAGCCCGAATGGGCGGTGTTTCCAGCACGGAGGAAATTAGTACTTGTGAGAATTTACTACTCCATGTCGTTTAATCAAGAATTTTGATTTTAAAAGTATTAACGCAAAGTTCGCCGAGAAGGCGCAAAGTAACGCAGAGCCATTTATTTCCAGAGGCCTTTGCGGTTCTCTGCACAAAACTTTGCGGCACTCTGCGGTTAAATTTTAGGCATTTTCTTCTAACCAAATAACCTTGATTTAGCTGTTATACACTACCTCGTCATTACATATTCATTTTTGTCATTCTTACTTTTGCTGATACAATATTTGTAATTTCGTAGACTATTTCTTTATAGAGCAGTTTCTTTGAAACCCATATTCTAATACCAAACCCATGTCACTCTGGCGTGTTATTCTCTGTATTATTTTTCCCCCTCTGGCGGTAATCGACAAGGGTTGCGGCTCCATACTGATTGTCTTCCTGCTTACGCTCTGCGCCTGGATACCGGGAGTGATCGGCGCACTGATTATTTGCAACAGGAACTAAATGGGTTTTTTACGGCCTGGTCTTTTCACGTCCTACTAAATTCTTACTTTTTTTGCCGGGCAGGGTTACGTACAATCAAATTCATCTGGTCAGGTTCAGACTCTAGCCTGGTCTGTCAAACTTTCAAGGACAACCTGTGTATGGAAATATTAAAAGCAAGGAAATCAATAATATAAAGTGAATTTATTGTTGCCAGGGCAGTGGAAGTTGACAAGAAAAGGTACCCCCTCTGTCTCCCCCTGAAATCAGGGGGAGGACGTACTAAGATTGATTTTCCTATAATTGTAAAACCCACAACCAGGCACAATGCTATTCATGAAACATACTGCTAATTCGAACTTTAATTTTATTCATATCCACAAGGTCATCATTAGATATTCTTAATACCCTTAAATTCTGAGCAACTAAAATCATGTCCCTGCGATAATCTTTCTCTTTTTGAAAATCATGAATCAGGCCATCTAATTCGATTACCAGCTTTTCTCTCGCACAATAAAAATCAGGAACAAAGAAAAAGAATTCATTCTTGTTCCTATCCGAATTATAAATAACAGGATGTTGCCTTAGAAATTTTCTACCCATAAGCTGTTTATTCCTCAGAATCTGCCAAAGTGCCACTTCCGATGGAGTGGGATTATTCCTTAATCTGGTGGCTATTTCTTTAATTTCAGGCCATTTCATGTAAATTGGATTATATCGATAATAACACTTTAAATATAACTCTTTTTTTTTTAGCAATCCTTTGTTTCCCCCTTAAATTAGTGGGAGGGTATTCTAACTTATTTTTCTGTGAATCGGTAAGCCAGAAGCAACACCAAAATGATCGTCCCCCTTTGTAAAAGGAGGATGAGAGGGGGATACCGTACACGAGAAAATTACCCCCTCTGTCTCCCCCTGAAATCAGGGGGAGGACGTTCTAACTAATTTATCTTTATATCCGCAAGCCTGAAGCAACACCAA
>JBAXXB010000414.1:0-3196 GCA_037128115.1 Bacteroidota bacterium | reverse complement strand
ACCGCTGGTTACCAGGGGGCTTGCCCCGGCAGGGACTGGATGTAAGCCAGGCCGGCATGTATAACCTGCTTATAACCGATATACATGGCTGTATAGCATCCGACAGTTTACACGTATCGCAGCATTTGCTTCCCCTGGTATTTGCAGGAAATGATACCACGATTATGGCAGGTGCTGAACTGCAACTTCAGCATGCTTCAACCACAGATACAACCCATGTGGAGTGGACAAGCCAGGGCAGCGGGTATTATAATAACAACAGTGTGGCTGAAACCTGGTATTCACCTTCTTATTCAGATATCAGTACTGGAACCATAGAGCTGACCTTAAACGCAACAAACCAATGCGGAACGGTAAATGATAAACTTATACTTACCATACAGCAGGATACTGATGGCATTACCGTTTTCCCAAACCCAACTCAGGGAATAGTAACATTTGTTTGTACCCAAGGCAGAAGTATTCAGTCGGCAAGCATTACGACCCAAGCCGGCACCGTTATACAAAGCAATATACCGGTTAACGGCAGTGTATTCCAGTATGATCTGTCAATGTATCCGCCAGGCACTTTCCTTTTCCATCTGTTAACAGGAACTATAACGGTAACAAAAATAATAAACAAGCTATAGCTCCTAATATTTATATTTCCCCAATTATGAAACATCTCTCCCGTTACCTTATATTTTTCTTTTTGTTATCCGGGTTCTCATGTACTGTGCTTGCCCAGTCCAACATGAATTATGTGCGTACCTACCATGTACAGATTAGTGGGATAATAGATTCGGCAGCATTAAACAGCAGCACTCCCATAAGTTCTGCATTGCAAAGCATTCAGTATTTCGATGGACTGGGACGTCCTGTACAAACCATACAGAAAGGGATAACACCCGAAGGATACGACCTGATAAAACCCTTAAAATATAATGATGTAGGACTGGATGAGATAAACTATGAACCTTATGCCGATAAAATTACTTCATCGTTAAACTTCCGGGCTGATTTCGAAACCCAACAACCCGGTTTTTATCATGACCTGTTTGGTGATAATAAAGGGCGTTCGCCTATTGAGTATGAAAAATCACCCCTCAACAGGGTATTAAAGCAGGGCACACCCGGGGGCCCCTGGCAAATATCTGCGCAAGGGCATCCTATACTATTTGAATACCTGGCAAATAATGCTACCGATCCCCAGCTAAAAGTAACATGCTGGAATGTTGTAGATAATGTTTGCAAAAATAACGGCGATTATGCGGAAAATAAATTATACGCAACAAAAACCATCAATGAGGATGGCGCAGTTGTATATGAATTTAAAGATAAACAGGGAGAGGTTGTCCTGAAACGCTCGGTACTCGACGATGCAACTAATGCAGATACCTATTATGTATATGATGATTTCGGCCTGCTGCGTTTTGTAATTTCACCCGAAGGCACGGCACGACTTGTTGGCACTTTCACCGAATCTTTTACGTCAATCGATGATTTAGCAATGAAATATGTGTACTGTTATACCTATGATGAACGTAAACGGCTTATTGAAAAACAAATCCCAGGCAAAGAAACTGAATATTATGTGTACGACAAAACGGATAAAGTAGTGCTGTACCAGGATGGAAATATGCGCAATGACCAAAACCCGGATAAAGACCAATGGATGTTTACTAAATACGATGCCGCGGGTAGAGTAATAATGACAGGCATTATAAATATTGATAATACCCAAAAGAGAAATGACCTGCAAAATGAGGCCAACCTTCCTGAATATAAGTGCTGGGAGTATGTTTATGTGGCTGGTTCAGCAACCTTACCCGCTGACAAAAATTATTATTCTAATCAGTCATTTCCATCCTTTGTGGATTATATACCTACCTATTTAACAATCAACTATTACGACAGCTATAAAATCCAGTTGCAATACAGACCCGATCCGGTATCACTTTGCTCAAATACCGAATTGGACTTCTCCATGCCACAGGTTTCGTATCCGGTATATCAACCTGATCTATTACATGTTGCCGGCAAACCTACCGTTAGTTATGTATCGTGCAATTCGGCTATGCTTGCCACAACGTACTATTATGATAATTACGGGCGCACCATACAAACCGCAGCGGAGCATCACTTAAGAGGGTACGATCGAAGTACTAACAGGTATAAAGGATTAACCGCCAATATCGAAAATCTTTTCCATTTACATTATTCTTACAAAAAACCGGATAATACCTATACCAATACTCGCAGCGAAGAGTTTATGTATTCGTATGATCCGGCAGGCCGGCTTACCAGTTTTGAATATATCTATAATGGTACTCCAATACACCAGATAATTACAAATACCTATACTACCCTTGGGCAACTTGCAGGCAAACAGATAGGCGAAGATAATTATTTCTTTCAAAATATTGACTATCAATACAACATTCGCGGATGGCTTACCAAAATAAACAATCCTGCCACCATGCAGTCGGATGGTGATTTATTCAGCCAGGAATTAATATACAATACCCCAAATGCCGATTTGCAAAACTTCCCCTCGTTCAACGGGAATATTTCTGCTGCCATTTGGCAAACAGCCCAGCCTTCGGATATAACTGCACCGGTTACTACTGGAATAAAATCATATATATACCTTTACGACAAATTAAACCGGCTGCTTTATGGCAAATATGCCGAAATGAGTGGGAAAGAGTGGGATATAAACGATAAGTACTCCGAATATATACATACAGGCTCGCAGGAGACAGGTTACAGACCTTACGACCTGAACGGCAATATACTTAGCCTTTATAGGTACGGACTTCGTTCACCCAACAACTCCCCCCGCACGATTGATCAGTTAGCATACACCTATAAAGGAAACCAGCTTATTGCCGTCGACGATGGGGTTACCACCAACAACGGAGGCGACTTTACCGATAACGGGCATTATTATTACGGTATAAACAACGAATACACATACGACAATAACGGAAACCTTATAACTGATGCAAACAAGGGTATCATTGAAATAAAATACAATTACCAAAACCAGCCTATTTCCATAACCCGTTCGGGGGGTCTGCGCCTGGAGTATCTTTACGATGGAGCAGGCGTAAAACGCCAGCAAAGATATTTTACCAATATTGAGGGGAATGTTACCAAGACAACCGATTTTGTTGGTAACTTTGTGTACGAAAACGGGCTGCCAGCCTACAAT
>JBAXXB010000413.1:0-3204 GCA_037128115.1 Bacteroidota bacterium | reverse complement strand
CAGCATCGGATAAATAATCATTGAGAACAGCATAATACTTTCAATCGATGTCATTTAAAGTAGATAAAGAATACAGGAGACTGAAAATCAAGCAACGCGTCCGTAAAGTCATTACTGGCTCAGGTGAACGCCCACGCATGTCGGTTTTCCGCAGCAACAAGGATATATATGTTCAACTGATCGATGATCAATCAGGTACAACATTGGCTGCTGCATCATCCCGCGCCAAAGGCATAGCGGATCAAAAAGTTACCAAATCAGAGAAAGCCAAACTCGTTGGAAAACTCATAGCAGAGCGCGCCCTCGAAAGCGGAATTCTGACAGTGGTTTTTGACCGTAACGGTTACCTGTATCATGGTAGAGTAAAAGCCCTGGCTGATTCGGCCAGAGAAGGTGGCATCAAATTTTAATTACAGCTATGGCAAACGTAAACACAAACAGAGTAAAATCGAGCGATATCGAATTGAAAGACAGGCTCGTCGCCATCCAGCGCGTTACTAAGGTTACCAAGGGCGGTCGTACTTTCACTTTCTCAGCCATTGTTGTGGTTGGAAATGAAAACGGAGTTGTTGGTCATGGCCTTGGAAAAGCAAAGGAAGTACAGGCTGCAATTGCTAAAGGAATTGAAGATGCCAAAAAGAACCTGGTACGTGTACCTGTTTTTAAAGGAACTATCCCTCACGAACAATTAGGCAAATACGGCGGAGCACTTGTATTTATGAAACCTGCATCTGCCGGTACTGGTGTTATTGCTGGTGGAGCTATGCGTGCTGTGTTGGAAAGCGTCGGAGTAAAAGACGTACTTGCCAAATCAAAAGGTTCATCGAACCCGCACAGTGTTGTAAAAGCTACTATTGAAGGACTTTGCCAGTTAAAGGATGCACATTCAGTAGCCCAGCTTCGCGGCATCAGTATGGATAAAGTATTTAACGGTTAACCACTAAAAAGATAGCGCGATGAAAAACGTGAGAATAACCCAGATTAAAAGTGGTATTAAACAACCCGAACGACAGAAACGTACGCTGCGTGCACTTGGCATCACCAAAATGAACCGCCCGGTCGACCATGTAGCCACACCACAGATAGAAGGCATGATCAGAGCGATCAGCCATTTATTGAAGGTGGAAGAAATTTAATTGTAAATCCTTTATAGAACTCATATAACATGGATCTAAGTAATTTAAAGCCGGCAGAAGGCGCTACAAAAACTGAAAAACGAATCGGACGTGGTCAGGGATCAGGACGGGGTGGTACATCTACCCGCGGTCATAAAGGTGCCAAATCCCGTTCAGGTTACAAACGCAGACGCGGTTTCGAAGGAGGTCAGATGCCTTTATATCGCCGTGTTCCCAAAGGTGGCTTCAAAAATATTAACAGGGTTGAATATACCGGACTGAATATTGATGTACTGCAAAAACTTGCTGAAACAACCGGCTTAACTGTTGTCACTCCTGAAATCCTCAGGGAACATGGTCTGCTCGGTAAAAAAGACCTGCTCAAAATCCTGGGTCGCGGCAAACTGACGGCAAAAGTTGATGTTACAGCCAATGCTTTTTCAACTAAAGCAATAGAGGCAATCGAATCAGTTGGTGGAACTGTTATTAAACTCTGAACCTAATGAAACGATTCTTTCAGACACTTAAAAACATCTATAAGATCGATGAACTCCGTAACAGGATCGGCTATACTTTAGGCCTTATCCTGATCTACAGGTTCGGATCGTATGTGACTATTCCGGGAGTTGATCCCCAGCAACTGATGGCATTGAAGAGCCAATCTTCATCGGGTTTATTGGGCCTGCTCAATATGTTCTCCGGCGGTGCTTTCAGCAATGCTTCGATCTTCGCCCTCGGTATCATGCCATATATTTCTGCTTCCATCGTAATACAGTTGCTGGGTATGGCCATTCCATATTTCCAGAAACTGCAGAAAGAAGGAGAAAGCGGACGTAAGAAAATTAACCAGATTACCCGTTACCTTACTGTACTCATTACAGCATTACAGGCTCCGGGCTACATTGCCAACCTGATCTCAAAATTGCCTTCACAGGCTATTACACCTTTCGATCCTAACGTAAGTTCCCCTTCGGTCTTCTTCTGGATTTCTTCGGTGGTTATCCTGGTTGCCGGCACCATGTTTATCATGTGGTTAGGTGAAAAGATTACGGATAAAGGTTTAGGTAATGGTATTTCACTCATCATCATGGTTGGTATCATGGCCAGGCTTCCATTTGCACTATTCAGCGAGTTCCTCGCACGTATGGAGCAAAAAGGCGGCGGTTTGGTACTGTTTATTGTTGAATTAGTCGTGCTTGTAATGGTTGTACTCCTGTGTATTCTGCTTGTGCAGGGCACCCGGAAGATACCTGTACAATATGCAAAACGGGTTGTCGGAAACAAACAATACGGTGGCGTGCGTCAGTATATACCTTTAAAGGTGAATGCTGCAGGCGTAATGCCTATCATCTTTGCACAGGCAATCATGTTTCTCCCATTAACCATTGCTGGTTTTGCCAGCAGCGAGAGTCTTCAGGGTTTTGCAGCAGCTTTTACCGATATCAATGGTTTCTGGTACAATTTCACATATGCACTCTTAATTGTTGTCTTTACATACTTCTACACGGCTATAACGGTTAATCCTAACCAGATGGCAGAGGATATGAAGAAAAACAATGGTTTTATCCCGGGTGTTAAACCTGGTAAGAAGACAGCCGACTTTATTGATTCGGTTATGTCGAAGATTACTTTCCCGGGCTCACTTTTCCTTGCAGTAGTGGCTATCATGCCTGCCCTGGTCCGTATGGCTGGTGTAAGTTCACAGTTTGCCCAATTCTACGGAGGAACTTCCTTACTGATCCTTGTAGGTGTTGTGTTGGATACTCTGCAGCAAATCGAAAGTCACCTGCTGATGCGTCATTATGAAGGTCTTACCAAATCAGGCCGCATCAAGGGACGTAATGCCGTCGGAGCAGCGTTTTAATCAGTTGTAAAACTGTACTAATGGCTTTGATAAAGAATGAAATAGAAATAGAAAAAATACGCACCAGTTCTTTACTTGTTGGAAAAACGATAGCGGAAGTAGCCAGGCATATTAAGCTGGGTGTCACTACACTTGCTCTCGATAAAATAGCTGAGGAGTTTATCCGCGATCATAAAGCAAAACCTGCTTTTAAAGGATACCACGGATTTCCTGCTACGCTTTGTA
>JBAXXB010000412.1:0-3208 GCA_037128115.1 Bacteroidota bacterium | reverse complement strand
CCGGAACGGTGATGCGGAAATTGGATACAGCTTTAATGTGGCAATGAGATACTTTGAAAAATTAATTGTCAATCTTATTGAAGTGAGAATATTTTATCCGCACGCGACAGGAAATAAGTCGCGAGCGAACGAAGGAATTCCAATACTTACTCCCGTTGCGCATAATGTTGCACAACTTAATGGCTCAGATCTAAAATCGTTATCCACTAACTAAGGTAAGTTCCTTTTTTGTTGCCAGTCTTTTCCTCACTTCACCTTTAAACGCCTCACTCAAGGTGTACAATTTCACTTGCGTTAAAGCAGTTGGAATATCCTGCCTTTTACATGACTCAGTACAAGCGCATGTCTATAAATTCGGAAATCGCCAAAACCGATCAGGAAATTGACCGGATGGTTTATGAGTTGTAAGGGTTAATGGAGGAGGAGATATGCATTGTGGAAGGTGAATGATTTAATCTCTTCGGGGAATATCATTTAATGAATCGATTGATCAGTAACATTTATTGATTTTCATTTATCCATTTCAATAATTCTGTATCAAACAACCCGTTTTCTTCAAGTTGCGGGGTATGGCCGCTTTTATCGAATATTTTAATGGTAAGTCCCTGTATCGTATCATACCCGTTCCACAAAGTATAAGGATATACATAGTCGTACCTGCCCTGGGCAAGAAACGTGGGGACAGGCACCTTTAGCCCGTCCTTGAACATATAATAGTTTGAAAAAATGGTATTGTACAAATAATGCAAAATATCAGTATTCAATGCCATTCCTTGCCATAACCATCTCGCGTCATAAGTTGGATTATACCAGTATTCGGGGCTCATTAAACAATAAGTTTCAACTTCCATTTCGGCTGGCGATAAATTTTTCATATTTGCCAATGTCTGCCAGTTTTTGCTTTGCATATCCTTTCTTTCGGCTGATGCGGTGTTCCACAAATCACTTATAGCAATTTCCTGGTCAATAGTGCCGGCGGAATTCGGTGCGTCAATCATAACAAGATGTGAGACTTTGTCGGCGTGTTGCTTTGCATATTCATACGCAATGGCTCCATGTATCGAATGCCCGATTAGTATGACTTTCTCTAATTTAAGCTCCGATCTTACTTTTTCAATATCGTCAACAATAGTTTGTATGGTAAAATCAGCGAGATTAACAGGAGAATATTTTTTTGCAAACCATCGCATATCAACAAAATACAGCTGAAAATGATCCTTTAATACTTGAGAGAATGTTCGTGGATAATAGATGGAAGAGCCAATAACCAGGCAGGGTATTCCTTTGCCTTCAACAACAAAATCCAATTTTGTTCCATCAACTTCCACGAACCCTGTCGAATCCGGAGTTTCAGGTACAACATTTTTGTTCACATTTTGAGAATCCTTACAACCTGTGGAAACAAGTAGGATGAGAATATAAAAACACAAAATTGATCTCATATTTTCATTAAGCTTAGTTTAAGCAAATAGTAAACGTTTGTTTGAGTCAATAAATGCTGCTATTATTGCCATAAAACTCTCAACAAATTTAATGATTTCATCTCAGGAACTGTCTGTATTTCTTTACAACACTTTAATTCTGCCCTTTTTCGTTTGACCCCGGCCCGGAGGGATCCGAAAAAGGGCAGAAAAAGAAGAACTTCAGTTAAGAGAAATGCAATTAGAATTAAAAAACAGGAAATTTAGACAGACTCTAAATATGGGTTAAGAAAATTTCCGGATAAAAGTATTAAAAATCAGGCACATGATATTTAAAAAGCCCTGAATTGCCGGCTAAGATGCGACTTCAGAGTAAGCACAAAAAGAGCGATCATCAGGGAAGGCTGAAAGCGTATATGCAGAGATACAGATTAATCCGCAGGCGACAGGAAATAATGCGAGTGCGAACGAAGGGCCGGATTTTTATTGTAATATTTTTTTACTGTAAATCAATAGTCTGAGGCATATAATTGAAAAATTTCAGACAACTTAATTGATTATATAATACATATTATCAGTATGTTGAATATAATTATGGAAATTATTTTCAGAATATATAAAAATAAATTTGCTTTTGCGCTTTAATTAGCAGTAGTTTTATTTTAACTTTACAGTACTGAGAATTCAGGTCCTTGTTTCGCTTGTTGATACTCCTTTTTTGCTATAACAAACTCCTTATTAACTTTAATAATTCATTCCATGAGAGAACTCTTTCTTAGAAAACTAAAAATGTACAGCGCAGTTTTTGCTGTATTGAAAAACTGGATGGGTAGCTGGGCAAATATGCCAGGCTTTACCGAGGACTACAACGCCCTGGGAAAATTTATCAGCGACATCAATGCGAAAGACCAGGTAGTTAAAGACTCCCTGCTGGTGAGCGAGGAGAAGAAACAAAGGTTTAGCGATATGATAGACCTGGCCCTGGAAGTTTGCGGGGCAGGATCGGCGTACGCCAACAAAATAAAGGATCATGCCCTGGCCTTATCTTTCGATTTTACGCGTACGAGCCTGGAAGCCGGCAACGATACAGTGGTTTGTGCCCGCTGCCGCGATATTGCTGAGGCAGCCCAGCCCATTCAGGAAGCGCTCGTAAACTACAACCTGCCTATAGGACAAGCAGATATGCTGCTGACTGCCATTGCGGCTGCTGAAAGCCTGATAGCCGCCCCACACGTGGCCATCAAGGGTCGCAAGAGTGTTCTTGTGGAACTGGATCAGTTGTACGACGATTGCGACAGCCTGCTGCGCAGGCAACTGGACAGGGAAATGCTCACCTTTGCCCGCTCACAGCCCGGCTTTTACACCGAGTATACCACAGCCAGGGAGATAGGCGGTTGGGGAAGCGGCGGAACGAAAGATACGGGAGGGGAAGTGAAGAAGGAGGGGAAATAAGGAAAGAATCGACGTTGTGATAATGTGCTAATGTGATAATGGGGTAATGGGGTAATGCGATAATGCGACAATGCGATAATGCGACAATGTGGTAATGCGATAATGGGGTAATGCGATAATTTTCTCTTTACAAAGTGGCACAGAGAAGGCACAGAGGTTCTCAGAGATAGCTTTATAATCTCTTAGTGCTCCTTAGTGTACTAAGTGCCTTAGTGGTGATATGCAGGTGCAGTGATGCGGTAAAGGGAAAAAGTAATATGGTTGAGGTTAAGGTTGCGGCTAAGGTTAAGGTTAAGGTTAAGGTTAAGGTTAAGGTTAAGGTTAAGGTTAAGGTT
>JBAXXB010000411.1:0-3209 GCA_037128115.1 Bacteroidota bacterium | reverse complement strand
ATCGGTAGAAATAGAGCCACAGCCATCAGTGACCTGTACGGTATATGTAGTTGTGGTTGTGGGCGATACGCTTACCGAAGCAGTTGTTCCTCCTGTACTCCACAGGAACTGATAGGGCGTAATTCCCCCAGTATGTGCTGAACTGATGGTGACAGGTTGATTACAGTAAACTGAAACATCATTGGAGGCGGTCGCCTGTAGAGGGGGATAATCCTTAATATAATAAGTCGAAGTCGAAGTCGATGGTCCGCTGCAGGAAACATTTGAATAGGTAACTGTAAATGTTTCAATTGGCTCAGCAATGCCGTCAGCATATGGGATAATTGGCAGCGTAGTAGTAAGCGATCCGGCAGGAATAATTACAGTAGATGGCAGCAAAGGGAAATCAATTCCATTTATTGCTGTGCCGCCGAATGTAAGTGGTATCGAAATGTCAGCCACAGAAGTCTGGCCAGCCCCAAAAACCAGGGAAACATTGTTACAGCCTTCAACCATAGTATCATATGTGGCAATTGTATAGACCGGGTTAACAGCTATAGCATTACTCGAAAAACTGTTTTCTTCAAGAAAAACTCCGGATTGTTCAGCCTGGTCGACTGCATTGGCAACCCCGAGTTTGATATGGTAATTCGCACACGGTACTACCGTAATTTTTGCTTCCAGCACAACAGTATAGCCATCGAACTTAAAATTGGCATCATGAATAGTCCCGCTTACCCAACCTGGCGCGGTACATTGGCCATTCCCGTTATAATTGGAAACATAATATGCCGCATTAGTAATTGCATTAACATTATTAATGGAAACCGGGGTATTGGATTCAGGCAACAGAGCAACATTTGGGCCTGTATTCCCAAGGTAAGGACCCGAAAGCCCCGGCCCGCTGATAAGGAAGCCAAATCCATCGTTATAACCGGAACTACAGGGAGGAGCGTAATTCGGGTATTCTTCAGAAGCAAATACATAGTGGAAGGTGATTAGGTCACCCTGGGGAACAAAATCGAATTCAAGGATGCTGCCGTTATATGAATGCTGCGTAGCGGAAATATTACAAATAGCGTTAAGGTCCGGATCATCCATAAAAGCACTACCGGACGGCCCACCAACGCTTCCGCCCGGAGCCCCTGAGATTGTAGATGCACTTCCTGTGCACAATACGACCCCGGTTGATATGCCTATATTATTGGGGCCCAAAAAAGTACCGCGGGAATTAGTGTTTCCTTTAAATGTTACATTACTGTAAGTAACGCCGGTACCAATCAGCGACTGTACCATCTGGTCAGGTGTAACTGCAGTATTTACAACTATTTGCGATTCAGCATGAACAATTAACATGCTGAAGAAGAGCAACAAAAGTATTCGGCGTAATTTTCCGGATTGCATTGATGGGACTATTGGCAGGGCTTACAAAGTTACATTAATTATCTTATGCAAAGCCATGCAGCAGAACGTTTTTGAACAAATCACCCCGGCAGGAAAAATTACATCACAAGGCTGAAGTCTTGTACGTTCTTATTTGGCTGATTTGTTTTTTATCATTTATTATAGTTACTTTTGCCCTATAAATAAATGCCGGCCCCATAGTTCAATGGATAGAATTTCAGATTCCGGTTCTGAAGATTTGGGTTCGAATCCCGATGGGGTCACTTTTACGCATATAACAGAGCTGTAATTCAATGAGTTACGGCTCTTTTTTATAACTGTGGGAAATATATGGGAAACATGGCCGTTTTTCCTTATTTTACAGGGGTTTCAGAAGTTTTGATATTATGAGCTAGTCAAAAATAATTTCTAGAATATTTCTGTAAGCCTATATAAACCGCGCTTTTCAAGCTTTGCATCCCAATTCATTACCTGGTATCTTGACAATTCATTACAATAATACTCGCTGGTGGCTTTTGCATAGCCTTCCTGGATCAATAAATCATTTAAGCATGTTCCGTCCGGGAGAATAACATAACCAAGCTGGCGACCCCAGAAATCAGTTTCATTGCCTGGTTCTGTGTATATTGTTACAGGTGTTCCCGGAGGACAGATTCTCATAACAAATTCTTTTGACTGGTTTCCCATAAAACGGAGCATCTCCCCTGCGACCCTGGTCTTTTCTTCATCTTCACGAAGCTTTCTTCCGTTTCTTGTTTCCGGAGCATCCAGCCCATATAGCCGGATCTCTTTTTCTTCATGAGTATAAATGCCTAAGACGGAAATACTATCACCATCCAAAATCTTGCTGACCACGAGGTCAGCTTCCTGAATATTATGTAAAATGTCTATGTATGTCATTGTATGTCAGTGTTTTAATGGTTGACTTTAAGCAAATATACTAATATATTTGACGGTATTAAAGCCTTGATTTTTAACACTCATTTCCCGGGTTTGCGTGAAAAAGAAAAAGGCAGAAATCCATCATTTTTCTAACCTTAATTTCTAATTACAATGGCAAGACAAAAAGGACACGTCAAGTACGTTGGTACCATTGGCGATATCCGACATTTCAAAATTAAAGGCCAGACCGGTTATTTTGCCGGATTGACCGGCGGACCTACCGGAGAACAGGTTGCAACTGCTCCTGCTTTCGAACGTACCCGTGAAAATATGAACGAATTTGGTGGCAGCGCAAAAGCTGGTCGCGCCGTTCGTTCGGTGTTCAGTTCCGTACTCGGAAAGATGAGCGACAGCCAGCTTACCGGCAGGCTTACCGCCATCATGAAGAAAATCAACCTGGAGGATCAGTCTGAGCCTCGTGGTTACCGCGCTATCCTGATCAGCCAGCAAAGGAAGTATCTGGCCGGTGTCACTTTTAACCAGAATGCAAATTTCGATTCCCGCTGCAAGGCTGGATGCGAATTAGCAAAGAATGTGAAACGTGGCATTGCTGATTATTCGGTGGCTGCTTTCAATCCAATGGACGGAATTAATGCTCCTGCCGGGGCAACCCATTTTCGTCTGATCTTCGGTCTGGGCATTTTGAGCGACTTCGCTTACAATGCAACCAGTGATACATATGAACCAGTGCAAGCAGATTACCATGAGATATCTGCTATCACTTATTCGGATTATCTGGCCATGAATGCGCTGGTACCCGAAACCGTGCTGAATGCTGATGTGGACACCGAAGATCCTGTTCCGGATGACTGCACCATCATGGCTGTAGCCGGAATTGAGTTCTTCCAGAAGGTCGGTGAAAACTATTACGCTTTCGCCAGCGG
>JBAXXB010000410.1:0-3228 GCA_037128115.1 Bacteroidota bacterium | reverse complement strand
AGTCCCGTCCGGACCGCAAGACAACCCTTTAAGTCCTTGATTTAAAGGGTTTTTGCTTTTTAGCAACTAAATGGGCTTCTAAATTAGCAACCCTGCTTATCTGCAACATTTGAGAAATGGCATTTTATGCCCCGTGTTTTGCCTTCCATGTTTGAAAAAGATCAAATCAGTCTTTCTTCCAAACTATCCTTCCACTTTATAAAACCTTTCTTTTCATCAGTATAATCGTGTAAAATCCGGCTGAAATATGCGGGAGCTGAATCCAGAAAAACTTGCCTGCCTTTGTTACGAATGATTGCTAGATGGTTATCAATTTCTTTTAATATCATTGGCAGAGAGTTAGTTGCTTTATCAAAATGCCATAGGTAGGTTGCTTCTTCGGTATCGAGAGTTTCCATGATGATATGAAACTTTTTATAGCCAACCAGAAGGAAAACAAATGAAAATGGATTAAGTACAAAACGAATTTTGAGCAGTTTAGCAGCATGATGATCGGCTAAATACCGGACATACCTGGAATATTAGTATTGATTCCTGTTCAGAAGATCATTCAATAATTCTTCTCTGGAGTTATAAAGTTGATCGCCTGATTGTATTTGTTTTACATCCAGTATATTTTCTTCAGGTTCCAATCAATTTGCAGTAAAGTTCATCCAATTTTATTATTGATATTCTTTGAATATCAGCAAGATACTGCCATTGGTCATTAAAAGGAGTAAGTGTTTCCGTATCAATGAAGCAACTATTGCCCTGATCAAATGTAGGCTTATAAAGAGGTAAGGCAATCAAATTTCCCAAACCTTTGCCTGAGAGAAAATCCTGATTTGGGAATAAGCGATCGAAACTAGAAATTTTATCAAACTGTGAAATGATGCCAGATTGAGTTAACAATGAAAGGATTATTTTCCTGCTCTTTAAGGCCGGATATGGTTGGTCGAAAAAAATCCAGACATGACCACCTTTACCCGAGCGCGACCTTTCCAGAAAAGCCGGAATATCATATTGTCTGCAAGTATTTATAAATGTGCGGCATTCTTCTATCCAATTTTCTTTATCGAAATCTGCCACTATAAACCAGGATGTATTATCTGGTAATAACGGATAGATACCAGCATGATGCACTCCATTTAAATGCTTCTCAATTTGTTCATCATTGAATGGTAAATACGATTTATCCTGGAAATCATTAAAATTACCTCCTTTGATTTTATGTGACCGATAGAAATAGGGGTCAAACTGAAAAACAGGCATATAGCCGCTTTTAGTTCCTTTTTCCCACCTGATGGCAAACACATCTTCTCTACCCCTGAACAGAGATTTGAAAATTTCAAGTTTATCAGACATAAATCATTTTTAAGAATTGTATTTTACTACAAAAAGAGTAGTAATAAACAGTTTAAAACCGGAGCCTGGAAAAGCGATCCCGGATGATATCCTTGTATGAGGTCTTAAAGTCATTGTTTAAAAAACTAATATCTATGAACTCCATCCATTTGTCTTTGGCTTTCTCCATTTTCATAAAGATGTTTTCCTGTTGCTTTATATCGAGGTTTAATGAAGTGAAAGCTGTGATAAAATCTTTCCGAGTTATTTTTTTCTTTCTGCCATTTAATGTTAGTGCCATATCTTCATCATCGGCAGGATTTACAAGCGCTGTGGCCACCATATCATAAGCCGGGGATAGTATATTGCCAATTCCCGGCTGACGGATCAAAGAGAAATTCTTCAGATGCATATCGGCATTGCCGGTAAAATAAGAAAATAATACCTGTTCAAAGAAATTAATTACATCCAATCCGGGATTCGCAGAGTGTTTCAATATAGCCTTTGCAACTTGTTCGTATGAACCATGGTATTTATCTTCAGTTAATCGTTCAGTAATCTGGCACATATCTTCCATGTGCAGTTTATTCTTTTTGTCACGATCAATTCTTTTTGTAAGATAAGCTAAGTTGCCTGATTGAAGGCGTATCAATGTGTGTGGCACCACCCTTATTTTTGCAATATCAGCCAGATGCATAGTGAGATCTTCAACTTCAGGCAATTGCTTATACTGTTGTGTTGGTGGTTTTAGAATATAACCGCCCCACAGACCTACAATTGTAAAGCGTTTTGGTTCATTTTTTTCTTTAGCTGGTGACAAACCCAGTGATATTTTGGGTTGTACACCAGTTACTGCCATCTGGCTACGAACTACCTGTAGTGCCAGGTCTTCCATTTGGGATTCAAGATAATTGACTACAGGTGGGGTTGCCTGACCAAATATCTTTTTACAGCAGGCTGAATGGAAATCTGCTTCGTTATTTTCTAACAATCCGTAGCAATATAAACATCTCTTCATAAACTATCCTCCTCAATTACACTATGAACACTTACAGCCCCGATACAATCTTTACAACAGACCAATAGTAATCCCATACGATCGCGCGGGTTTAATTTCCAGTTTTTTTCGGCGATATCAAGTAGCCATCCTTCAGGGATCAGACCATCGAAGAATGGAAACAACACCTTACTGTCAAAAGGCTTTTCCTGTAGTGGCAGAGTAACACTGACCGGCACGGCAACAGAGGATTCAAGAAAAACCTTTTCATATAGAAAATGATACCCGTTTTCGTCCTGAGAGAGCCAGCCTGCAGTCTTATCGTTTACTTTTATTTCAGCTTTTCTCATCCTATGGAGTATTTCGGGTTAATGGTAAAGCGCCCACTTCATAGCCAAAAAGTTGCAGCACCTGATTGACCTTATCCAAACGCAGAGTTTCTTTACCCTGTTCGAGTTCACGGACAAAGCGAAGACCTACACCAGCTTTTTCTGATAATTCAGGCTGAGTAAGGTTGGCTAGTCGCCTTTTTTCTTTTACAAATTCACTTAAAGTCATATTATATACCCTTTCGGGTACAAATATAATACATTTTCATAGATATACACCCTTACGGGTATAATTATTAAATATATTGATATAAATGTACCCTATAGGGTATAATATATACGTTTTATAATACTAGTGTACCCAAGCGGGTATAATTTCTGAAGAGAATACCTGGTATGTCGCAATTGCCTGCTAATTGATTTTATTAACGAAATGTGGGGCTCTTTTTTATTGTTTCGTTTTACTAGCAATGACACTACGGTATAGAATATTCCTTTAGTGATCCGGCACTGCCTTCGCAGGTTGTGCAGGGTCAACGCATTTAAATTTTAAGTATTTTCAATAAGAAGTTGTTATCC
>JBAXXB010000409.1:0-3264 GCA_037128115.1 Bacteroidota bacterium | reverse complement strand
AAACCTTAGGGCGGTAGCCCTTATTCTTTATAATTTAGTCGGTTAGTAGTGATAATTTATAATTGTTCTGCGTCCACAGCTATTATGAGTTTCTTCGCTACTGCCACAGCTACCGTAAAGGGTGATCTGACCATACAAGCAACCAATACCGGTAGATTCAAAGCCCTTACTTCTGGAACTCTCACAATTAACGGCAACCTTATTGTTAATAACGGTACATTTGAGGTAGCTAGCAGCTCAGGAATCATAAACACAGTGGGTGTAACACTTGCTGGAGGTACACTTGACCTCACATCACTAGCTAGCACAGCTACCCTCAAAGTTTCAGGCACATTCAATCAAACCGGTGGTACTTTGACTGAATCCGGTACGTCAACAACAAGTTCGCTGGAGTTTAACGGTATTAGTTTACAAAGTGTAACAATTGGTACTATGGGTACGGGGCCGGTTAATTTCAGAATAAACAATGCAGCTGATATCAGCCTTAGTGGTACCATGCTGATTAACAGTACAGCTTCACTTACCGTATCAAACGGTCATATTACCGGGTCAGGAACGGTTACCTATAACGCAACTTCCAGCAAACTTACCTACAACAACGGAACTGCAGGACAGACAGCTAATGCCCTGGAATTTCCAGCAGCAAGCGGTCCTGTGAGCCTGACCATTTCATCAACTGGCCAGGTTGTCACCATACCTTTTTCAAGAAGCTTAGCCGGCACAGCAGGCGTTTTGACATTAACAGCAGGGATTTTAGATAATTCCGGTTATGTTCTTACTATTACCAATTCAGCCACCGGCGGAATATCGGGAGGTTCAGCTACTGCTTATGTAAAGGGAGCCCTTGTGCGGACGTTACCATTAAGCCTGGTATCAGGATCTACCTATACGTTCCCTATAGGAAAGGCTGGCTATAATCCCTTTGCCTTAGTTAACCCGACTACCAATTCAGGGGGAACTGTTACCATCAGCGCCGAGGTTTTTGATGCCAATTCGGGAGGGACATCAGGGTCAAATATGGGCTCACTCAATACCGACAGGTATTGGGCTGCTTCCATTATTTCCGGCGGAAGCAATTTTACCAATACTTTTATCAAATTAAACGATGCCTCAGTAATTGCAACAAGCGCTATAGGAGCGAGTGCAACACTTGCAGGAGCATATGATATTGTTGGTAGTTCCACGCCGACTGTGGTGGTTGGCACGAGTATTACGAGTGCCGGAACAGCCTCTACCAGTTTGCCTGGATACTATGTTATCGGTATTAAATCCGTAGCCATGGCATATACTTCGAGTACTACCACCCAGGCCGTAGTTTCCGCGATAATAAAACCAGCCACCAACCAGCAAATGATAGGAATGCAGATAGTTACCACTGGTAACGCAAGCCCTCTCACGTTAAGCAGCCTGGTTTTTAATACTACCGGTTGTACTTCGCCTGCTGCTGATATAGCCAATGCAAGGGTATGGTCAACAGGTACCAGCGCAACTTTTGCAACTACCACACAATTTGGAAGTGATTTCGCAACCCCTTCGGGCCCTTTTACAATTTCAGGTACGCAGGCGCTTTCGGAAGGAACAAACTATTTCTGGCTGGTTTACGATGTACCATCAGGCGCTACAGTAAATGACCTGTTGGATGCGGAATGCACCAGTATTAATTATGGAACGGCTCAGACGCCCACCGTAACAGCTCCTACAGGCACACGCATCATCAAAGCTGCTTTGAACGGATTGTATTCCATAGGCGCTTCGCAGACGGCACCGAACTATACCACTCTTACTAATGCCATTACTGATATCAACGCATACGGTGTTTCCGGGGCTGTGACTTTCCAGTTAATGGGTGACTACGCAGCGGCTTCCGAGACCTACCCGTTGGTTATAAATGCTTTTACCGGTGCAAGTGCTTCAAATACTTTGACCATCAAACCGGCAACAGGTGTAACGGCCACTATTACAGGTTCGGTTTCCAGTGGTGCTTTGATCAAATTAAATGGTGCCGACTATGTAATACTAGATGGCAGCAACAGTGGAGGAACTGACAGGAGTTTGACAATAACCAATTCAAGCACGACTTCACCGACTGCGGTGTCCTTGGTAAGCCTTGGAACTGGCACCGGAGCTACAAGCAACACTATTAAGAATTGCAATATCAGTACAGGAGTCAGTGCGGCTGCAGGATATGGCATTGCCATAGGTGGCAACACGCCTGGTACAGGAGGCGCAGATAATGATAATGTTACAGTTCAGAATAATAATATTACTATAGCCACTGTAAGCATATATGCTGCAGGAACAACTTCTGTTTCCGCGGGTGGAGATGATAATTTACAGATCATCGGCAATACGGTCAACTCAAACTCAACCATTCAGAACCAGGGCATACAAGTTGGTTATGCATTAAGCAGTAGCATCACAGGGAATAGCGTCAGTGTTACCAGTTCAGGTGCATTTCAGCCGGTTGGCATCTCCCTTGAAACCGGCTTTGTGTCGTCAACGGTTACGAAAAACTTAATAACAAATGTCCTGGCCACAAATACAGGAGGATACGGGGGCAGGGGTATCACAGTAGGCACAGGTACAGCATCCAGTGGTTTGACAATAGCCAACAATGTTATTTATGGCGTGAATGGATCAAACTGGAGTGGCTTTAGCAATTCATCATCCATGGGCATAGCCATTGGAATGGTTGGTGGCAGCACCACAATTACTACTACTGCTGGTGGTATTAATCTTTATTTCAATAGTGTGAATATGACGGGGAGTATGGGAGCGGGTTCAACCACCGCTATCACAGCCGCACTATATATAGGTACCGGAGCAAGCGCCTTAAATATTCGCGACAATATTTTCGCGAACAGCCAGGTAGCAACCAGTACTACACAAAGAAACTATGGAATCTACTCAGATGTGGCAAATACTGCCTTTACTACAATTAATAATAACGATTATTATGTAAGCAACAGTTTTAATGCTGCTTCGGCCATTCCGGGATTTTTGACATCCGACAGGCTTGACCTTGCAGGTATTCAGTCAGGGTTTGGCAGTTATTTACAATCCATAGTGACTAACCCATTGTTCAGTAGCAATACCGATCTGAGGCCAGGCTTAGGTTCACCGGTGGTTGGAGCAGGAGAAAATCCTAATACAACGGGTATTACTACGGATTATTTAAGCGTTTCAAGAGGCACTCCTCCAAGCATGGGGGCATACGAAAATGCGGTCGACGTAAATGGTCCGACTATTACGTATACTGTTTTG
>JBAXXB010000408.1:0-3274 GCA_037128115.1 Bacteroidota bacterium | reverse complement strand
TTAAAGATTACCTGTTCCGAAGGATCGTTCCCGGAACTGCGTTCGGCTGTCTGCATATAATAAAGCGGATTTAATGAAAAGGCAAAGGTAAGGGAAATGGATTTTATTGCCTAATTCGCGATCCTTAAAAGCAGGATGATTTTCTGTTCTTCAACGCAATGGTCTTAGTTAATAATACACTCCCCTCCTTTACCCGCATTCAGAGGAAAGAAACTGCACAGGATTGCAGCCACTACGATCATAGGAAAACCATTTACAGCCGCATCTTCACTAACAAGCACCCTGGTAAGGAGCAGAAAGGATACGGGGATAAAAAACTGGGAATAAATTCCTGGCAGTTCTCTCCCCCTCTACAATTCTTCATATTCTCATTTTCCTTCATTCCAGTTAAAATGAAAAAATATATTCATTTTCATGTATATCAGAAAAAGTATTATCTTTGCATCACAAATACGAACAATGATCAATTTCACACATACTCCTTCAAACAATTGGTGGCGCCGATGGCTTTTGCACGTCGTAGCGTAATCCCGGGTATGTAATAATCATAAAAATACTCTCAGAGGGCACATCGTTACGATGTGCCTTTTTCGTTTTCAATCCATCCCCTTTTCGTTTTATTTAAAAATGCATAGCCATGAAAAACAATGCCCGTAACATAGTGCTCTCACCCTCCGAAATGCCTGATAAATGGTATAATATTGCAGCCGACCTTGGCGGGAAGATGCTGCCTCCCCTGCACCCTGGAACCCTGAAACCCCTCGACGGCGCCTCCATGAGCGCCCTGTTTCCCGACGAACTGATACGTCAGGAAATGTCGGCCGAACGCTTTATCAGCATTCCCGACGAAGTGCGCGACCTTTATGCCATGTTCAGACCTTCACCCCTCTATAGGGCCGTGAACCTCGAAAAAATGCTGGGCACCCCCGCCAAAATCTACTATAAATACGAAGGGGTGAGCCCTGCCGGTTCGCATAAAACCAATACAGCCATCCCACAGGCTTTTTATAATAAAAGGGAGGGCGTAAAAAAGATAGCCACCGAAACCGGCGCCGGGCAATGGGGCAGCGCCCTGAGCTTTGCCTGCAACCATTTCGGCATCGACCTGCAGGTGTTTATGGTAAAGGTGAGCTTCGATCAGAAACCCTACCGTAAAATGCTGATGAACCTCTGGAATGGTAAGGTGGAAGCTTCGCCCAGCATTACCACCCAGGCTGGGCGCAACATACTGGCCCAGCAACCCGACAGCCCTGGCAGCCTTGGCATAGCCATCAGCGAAGCCATCGAACTGGCCGTGGGCGACCCGGCAACCAAATACGCCCTCGGCAGCGTGCTGAACCATGTGCTGCTGCACCAGACCATTATCGGCCTCGAAGCCGAAAAACAATTCGAGAAGGCCGGCGATTATCCCGATGTGGTGATAGGCTGTTTCGGAGGCGGATCGAACTTTGCCGGCATATCGTTTCCCTTTGTAAGGCATAACCTCGACGGCAGGACGAAAACCCGTTTTATTGCCGTTGAACCCACCAGCTGCCCTAAACTTACCAAGGGTTTGTTCCGTTACGATTTCGGCGATGTGGCAGGCATGACACCGCTGCTGCCTATGCATACGCTTGGTCACGACTTTATCCCGCCCGGAATTCATGCCGGAGGCCTGCGTTATCATGGTGCCGCCCCGCTGGTGAGCGCGCTGGTGAACGAAGGAATAGTTGAGGCACAGGCTATCGACCAGCTGGAGTGCTTCGAAGCCGGGCTTAAGTTTGCCCAGGCTGAGGGAATACTGCCTGCCCCCGAAACCGCGCATGCTATCGCGGCAACCATCAGGGAAGCGCTGAAGGCGAAAGCCGAAAATTCGCCGCGCACCATTCTGTTTAACCTGAGCGGCCATGGCTACTTCGATATGTACGCTTACCAGCAGTACCTCGATAATAAACTCACCAATTTTATTTTCGACGATGCCATGCTGGGCGGCATTGAAAAACAGACCCACCCGGTTTCGCTGGCATTCCAGTAAACCGCCTGACTGCTGAAATTATAAACGCACCTTGTAACAGACAAGGTGCGTTTTTCTTTCCCTGCTATCACATCGCCCGGGCTTTTGTTCCATTCCATGAGGAAGTATCAGCTAGTGTTTTTACCTGCTGCTTCAATATTTACAGCAGTTAACAGCATACCGGCAAGGGGGTATAGTTAGGTCCGCGGCATGATATGGCAGAATATTACCTGAGCGCTCTACGTTTCAATTTCATGGAAAGGCCACAAGTAAAAAGAAATGTAAATTTGGCTGTGCTTAGTAATAGATGGGCAGAGACTATGCCAGTTTGATATTCATAAACCCGTTTATTGGGGCATGGTTATTAAATTCAATCCTTTGGTTGATCAAACCGCTTACAAATAAGTATGATATAAGTGGCATTTAGTGTTAGTCATCCGTTAGTAGCAACCTGCCACCACGGGATCAGATTGAAACTTACAAACTGAAAATAATTCCACAAGAGCATATTTTGTATCATTGTTTAATGAAAATGCCAGTGGAAACAGGACTTGATTTTGAGGTTGACAAACTGACCAACTCTATCGAAAATATTGTTACTGGTGACTGTTTTGCAACAGATATCACCATTATTTCAGTTTCCGACCTCAAGACAGTAATCAGGAAAACGGCTGGAAATTTGACTGGAAATTAGAATTGAAATTAGAATTGAAACAGCCTGAAAGAGATGTTTACAAACTTACTATTGTGAATAATCAATCAGTTATTCAAGGACTGATAAGCCTGGAAGTAAAGTCCGATCATGTTTATATGCACCTGCTTGAAAGTGCGCCTTTTAACAAGGGAACAGCCCAAGTGTATGCTGGTGTTCCTGGTAATTTAGTAGCTTCCACTTGTAAACTTGCTTTTCAACGTGTGCATAAAGGGAATGTATCCTTTTTCTCTAAAACACAATTAGTTCAACACTATATTGATACTTTAGGGGCTGTGCATATCGGCGGGCGGATTATGATAATTGACACAAATGCAGCATTAAAACTCATCAATAAATATTATGCTAAATGAAACGTAAATCGAAAGAACTTAATGTGGATTTTATTGGTGGCGAAAATCCTATGACAAAAGAAGAAGAAAAAGCTATCAGCGAATTTATAAAAGCTCAGAAATTGCTCAGGGCTAAGAAACAAATTCGGAGCAATAAGACATCCCGGCGGAGTGAGAGTATAGCTTAATCCTGTTATTTTTCTTAAACAAACGTTGAAAACCATTTTATCAAATCAC
>JBAXXB010000407.1:0-3299 GCA_037128115.1 Bacteroidota bacterium | reverse complement strand
GATCGGGTTCAATACTAAGCACAACTGCACCCGGCACCAGGGTATGCCGCCTTCGTATCACCAACACGGTAGCCTTTACAGCTAATTCAACAGCGAATCTTACATTTAACTTTACCATTTCGCCGTACCCATCAAAAGTTTTTCAGTATTTATCAGGGATAAACACTGAACTTACATGTACCACACTGAACAGCTTCAGTAATGCTGCCAATATTATCCTCAACCCTGCATCAGCTCCAACCGCTTTTGCAATTACCGGCTCAGGCGCTTACTGCCAGGGTTCGGGTGGTTTAGCTGTTGGTGTAGCTAACTCCGAGGTAGGTGTTACCTATACCCTCATTAAAGACGCTGTAGCCCAGGCTCCTACTGTTGCCGGTACCGGTTCATCCATCACATTCGGCAACCAGCTTGCCGGCACCTATACGGTAAGCGGAACCAACGGCGGGGGCACCACGGCAATGACCGGAAGTGCTGTAATCACCGAGACCGCTCAGCTTGCAACTTCAGTAACTATTGCTGCCAGTGCCAACCCTATTACGGCAGGAACCACGGTAACATTCACACCAACCCCTGTAAACGGCGGCACCCCTACTTACCAATGGTATGTAAACGGCAGCCCGGCAGCAACCGGATCCACCTATGCTTTTGTCCCCACCAACGGCGACCAGGTATATGTGGTTATGACTACATCGCTGAGCTGCGTTACTTCGGCTACAACCACCTCCAATACCATAACGGTAACAGTAAATGCGTCGGTACCTGCAACTTCCACCTGGACGGGCAATATCGACAGCGATTGGTTTAAATCCGGCAACTGGAACAACGGTGTACCCGGCGCCATCACCCTGGTAACCATTCCCGGTGGTTTAACCAATTGTCCTACCTTGCTTTCGTTAACTTCCATTGCAGGTATTACCATCAACAGCGGTGCTTCGTTTATAGGTTCCGAGTTCCTGACTACGGGTACGGCTTTGGTGAAACGCGATATTGTAAACTCTGATTTCCATTTTATTTCATCGCCTGTGGCCTCAGCTACCTTCGGCAGTGTTTTCCCTCTGAACCAAACCCAGGTATGGGCCAGGGCTTACAACGAAACCAGCGGCGACTGGGATAACCTGGCCATTGCCAACTCCCTTGCCGTAGGCAAAGGATACTCGGTGCAGATGACACAGGCTCAGACCGCCCTGTTTGCCGGAACGCTTAACAGTTCAGCCGTTACATCCACTCTTGCGAAGCTTAACCCAAGCTCGGATGCCAACCGCGTAGGCTGGAACCTGCTGGGCAATCCTTTTACCTCGGCCATCGACTGGGACCTGACCAATCATTCCTCCATCGACGGATCGGTATATGTGTGGACCGGCACCCAGTATGTTTCGTGGAACGGAACGGTAGGCGCTTTAAGCAATGGCATTATCCCGGCCCAGAACGGTTTCTTTGCCCGCACAACGGTAAACGGAGCTTTATTCACGGTTCCTCTTGCATCGAGGGTTCATAGTGCAACGGGTTTCTACAAATCGCTGGAGCTCAATATGCTTTCGCTTACGGCGGAAGGCAATAGTTACAGCGACCAGACCTTCGTACATTTCAACGACCAGGCTACAGCCGGTTTCGATAACCAGTACGATGCCTACAAGCTTTTCGGTAACGCTAACGCACCCCAGCTTTACAGCATGATCACCGGTGATGTGCTGAGCATTAACGAACTCCCGATGGCCGGCAACCAGGTAGTAAACCTGGGCTTTAAGTGCAATACTTCCGGAATATATACCGTGAGTGCTTTGGGAACGGAAAGCTTTTCATCCGCTGTGCCTGTGTACCTGAAGGATATAAAACTGAATGTGATACAGGATCTGAAACTAAACCCGGTTTACGCGTTCAGTTATGCCAGCGGAGAATCCGAAAACCGCTTCCAGCTGCTGTTTCTCGAAACCACTGGAATCCATGAGGCTGATACCTATGGCATACAGATATTCAGTACCGGCAAAACCGTGGTGATTGATAATACAAATGGTCTTACAGGTGTTACGGGTATTTATGATATGAGTGGGCGTGAACTTTACTCAGGAGTTCTGAGCAGCCATACCCGGACCCTGATCCCAATGCAGGTGGCCACTGGTACGTATATGGTAAAAGTGCTTACTGCCAGTGGACCGTTTTTCACCAAACTGGTTTTACGCTAACTTAATTTATTGCTTTCCGGAAACCTGAGCCGGGGAGCAGTTTTTAAACACCTTTAAATGCAAAAAGCTATGAAAAATATAATCAGAATATTTGCCATCACTTGTTTCTTTACTCTTGCAATTTCAATGAACTATGCTTCTGCCCAACCCAGTCCGGATGAACAGGGTAACAGCAGTAGTGCCGGCGGAGCACCTATCTCCGGTGGTGGAGCACCAATCGGGAATGGAGAAATCTTCCTGTTTGCATTCCTGGCCCTGTATTCCGGCAGGAAAGTATATGTTGTGAGTAAATTGCAGGCAAAGCAAGTTTAAACACACTGCGTGTATACGGGTCAGGAAGGTATCAGGGATCGATATTTATCCCATTATTCCTGCTCCGCTTGCTCTTTTTTGTATTTCGTCTGGTTAAGTTCCAAATGCCCGATTCCCTGTTTTACTATGGGGGTTGGGCTTTTTGGGGAAAGGGTCACAGCAATTGAAAACAAAATGATATCGCCAGTTTTAAAGTGGTCAGTCAGGAAAAAGAAATTAAGCGGTTTTAAGAGAGCCCGGCGATTGGGCCGGCATTGCTTTTCGTAAATCAATTAAATGAGTAGAGTGAGCTATGATGGTACGTATCAAGTAATTTGTTTATGGAACGCAGGTCGCGTGAGAGAAACCTTAATTGACTGCCAATGGCCTTGCGGATGGCTTTGCGTGTCTTGTTCTTCTTTTGGGCTGTCTGCAAATACATTCTACGAGCAACCTCCCGATAAGTCCTAGGTTTTTTTCTATGCAGGTTCGGGATGTAAAGTTGGTCTATCAGTTGTTCAGCCTTTTCCCGTGCTTCTGATAGCAAATTCAAATCTGTAGGATAGGCAATGTCTTGTGGGCAGGCAGTGGCATCTAATATAATCCGGCCCTTGTTACCTCCCTCCGGATCTTTGTCTTCGGATTTCCCATTGGATTTGGGATCTGTTATTCTCTCTTTTTGTGATTCAAACTTGGCCTTCAGGGCAACGATTCGTTCATTTATCGCATTTAACTGTTCAAGACCCAGCCTCTTGCGAAAATCAACAAACAAAGATGCATTAAAAGGCGTCTCGTTTGTGAAACTGGGATAGCCCAGAAAGTATTGCA
>JBAXXB010000406.1:0-3315 GCA_037128115.1 Bacteroidota bacterium | reverse complement strand
TGCATTCAAACTGAACATCCACGTAATACCTGTAGGGGTAGACTATTCCGATTATTTCAACGCGGGTTCGGACCTGACAGTAGTTTTCGGCACACCGATCCGCATAGCCGATTATGAGGCGCAATACCGCGAAAACGAACAGAGAACCATTAATACGCTAATGAATACGCTGGCCGAAGGAATGCGCAGCGTGATGATCCATATACCCGAGGAGCATTATAAAGTTAGCCTGCAGATCAGCGAAATGTTTGAGCCCAACGTATGGAACACCTTAAACATCAAAAGGCATCAGTATAATAAGCTGACCATCAAACAGTATATCATACAGAAAGTAACCGAAGCCTTTGGGAAAAACCAGGAGAAAGCGACTGAAATCAGCACTGCACTCGATGCATATACAGCCAAACTGAATAAATTGAAGCTGAAAGACTGTTTACTGCAGCAAAAGTTCTGCCATTTCCTGCGGCTGTTAATCGAAACCCTGCTGAGCATCGTTCTGCTCCCTGTTTATTTTTACGGTTTAATATTAAATTATATCCCTTTTAAAGTCCCTGTAAAGGTTGCAGATAAAATCAAGGACCAGCATTTTAAAAGCTCCATACATTTCGGGATCAGCCTGTTCCTGTTCCCGATCTATTATCTCATCATCTTCACCGTTTTCTGCATTTTTTCCAAAAGCCTCACGCTAAGCATGGTTTTCGGGGTAACGTTGCCGTTGAGCGGCTACTTTGCATTTTACAACTTCCAACGCATGAAAAGGCTGCTGGGGAAACTCAGGTTATTTAAACTCAGGTACACAAATCCCGAACAATACAACGCCCTAATACAAGAGAGAAATCAAATTATTGACACCATTAAAGCCACCATTAACAGCTAACCTATGAAAAGAACCCTACTGTTGATTATGATTACCGGACTTTTTCTGCTTCAATATTCCGCTTTCGCCCAGGCAGTGAAAGATAAAAAAGAAGCAAAAACACCCACAGGCTTCTCGTTCGGGGCTTTGCCCACTATATCCTTCGACGCGGATATGGGATTCCAGTACGGAGGTCTTGTGAGCTTGTACGATTATGGCGATGGGAAGGCTTACCCTTCGTACAAGCAGATGATGAAAATGGAAATCTCCCGCTACACCAGAGGCTCGGGAACCAACCAGTTTTTCTATGATGCCAAGAACCTTCTGCCCCATCACCTGCGGCTTACGGTGGACCTGAGTTACCTTACCGAGAAATCGCTCGATTTCTATGGCTTCAACGGTTACCAGAGCCGATATTCAACCAGCCTTACCGACAAGGAATCGGCCGAATATATTACACGGGTATTTTACCGCGACCTACGCAAAATGTTCCGGTTTACGGTCGACCTGCAGGGACAATTGCCGGTGGAGCATCTCCATTGGCTCGGCGGCTTTGGAATCATGAATATGAAAGTTGGCCGCGTCGACTTTGATGCCATTAATAAAGGTAAGAGTGACTCGGATAAACTAACCGATACTACTACCCTATTTGACAAATACGTAGGCTGGGGAATCATCAGCGAAGCTGAAAAAGACGGTGGCAGCGCCAATTTTCTGAAGGCTGGGATTATATACGATACCCGCGACAACGAAGCCAACCCGATGAGGGGGATGTGGAGCGAGGCGCTGATCACTTATGCCCCGAAATTCATGTTCAATCCCGAGTTTTCGTATGCCAAGCTGGTTTTGATACACAGGCAGTATTTCACTATCGTTAAGGACCGACTGTCCTTTGTATATCGACTCGGATACCAGGGAACCATAGGGGGTACCACACCCTTCTTTATGCAGCCGTACATGATGAGTTCCTATTCTTCGATCACCAAAACGGACGGATTAGGCGGGGCCAAGACCTTGCGTGGCATTATGCGCGATCGTATAGTGGGCGACGGAGTAGCATACGGCAACCTCGAGCTGCGCTGGAAATTTCTCCAAACCCATGTAGGAAAGCAAAACCTGTATTTCGCATTGAATGGCTTCTCCGATTTCGGAATGGTAGTGCAGGAATTGAAGATCGATAAGTCAAAGATCAGCATTGCCGACCAGAAAACTTATTTCGATTTCTCGTATGAAAAAGACAAGTTGCATCCCAGCTTGGGGGCAGGTCTCAGAATTGCACTGAATGAGAACTTCATACTAGCAGTTGATTATGGTTTTGCCACCAACAAACAGGATGGACTGAAAGGCCTCTATATTAATATTGGTAATTTATTCTAGGGCATAAAAGCAAAATATAACAAAAGCCCCGGGATGAATCCATTCCGGGGCTTTTTCTTTATAAACTTCGGCTGAACAGGATCAAAAATCCATATTCGGCTGTATCAGCAATTCCATGGTATTGAGTTCCAGTGCCAGTAAATTCCCGTAGCCTGGTTTGTCGGTGAGGTACACGCCGTTATCGAGGTCAATAAAGCGAAACGTAGCCGAGTTAACCGACTGGTAGATAAAATCGAGAGGGACGGGGACATGTCCGTGAATGATTTTACGGTTCCCGAGTTTTTCTGGATCGATTTTAAAATCCCTCACCCACATCATCGACTGAGTATCCGAGAAAATATCCTCATTGTTAAAATTAAACCCGGCATGAACGATCAGGAAATCTTTCCATGGGATGTATAATTCCAGTGATTCAATCCATTCGATGTACTTAACAGGAATTTCTTTGGTATTTCCGGCTGTGAAACTCTCCATAGTATTTTCACCCCCATATTTCAGCCATTCTTTATAGGTGCCCGTTTTTAAACCCATTGCCTTCCGCAATCCTGATTTTGAATGTTCCTCCCGGTAGGCTTTGGCCATATAATCTTCGTGGTTGCCCCTGATTACTGAAGTTTCAATGCCTTTTCCAGGGAGTTCCATTATGTAGTCGATCACACCCCGGCTGTCCGGGCCACGATCAATCACATCACCCAGGAAGATCAGGGCATCACCCTTCTGCACGTCAATCAGGTCCTCGACCAGGGTGCGTAAGGTAAGCAAACAACCGTGTACATCGGGAATCACCCAGGTTCTCATAAGGCTGATATAAAGACAATTACCTCTTCGGAACGAAAAGGGGGAAAGATTCGATTGATTATTTTTTCGATTTGCCCTGGTTGGCAACTTCGTCCATGAGTTTCTTGATCACATCGGGATCGCCCAGAAAATAATCCTTTACGAAATTCAGATCATCATCAAACTCGAAAACATAAGGGATGCCAGTAGGCAGGTTAAGGTTTACAATATCTTCATCGCTTATCCCTTTCACGTGTTTAATAACGGCACGTAGGCTGTTGCCGTGGGCGGCTACCAGTATCTGG
>JBAXXB010000405.1:0-3329 GCA_037128115.1 Bacteroidota bacterium | reverse complement strand
GCAAAATTGTTAACAACCCACTTGTTTTTTACTTTCTTCTTGCGTTGACCCTGCTGAACATTAACTGCGTTATTCCTGAAGGAATAGTCTTCTTTTTGGGTTTGAACAACATTATTTATGCTATTCCTTAGATTAAATCATTAAAAATGATACCTTTGCAAACTTATTTGCCAGGTATATTCATTGGCGGTAAGTATCGGTTAATCAAATAAATACAGAATATTTTAACTCATTATTTAATACAATGGAAATTACCAGGGAAAATACAGGCGAATTGACTGCAACCATCAAGATGGTGATCAGCCCGGCTGACCACCAGGAAAGTGTGACAAAGATTTTAAAGGACTATCAGCGTAAGGCTAATGTTCCGGGTTTCCGTCCAGGTCATGTGCCTTTTGGCATGATAAAAAAACTCTACGGGGGTGCCGTTTTTGCTGAAGAAGTCAACAAACTGATCTCTGACAAACTCCATGAGTACATCACCGAGGAAAAACTTGATATTATAGGTCAGCCGCTCCCGAATACTACACTCACTCCTGAACTCGACTGGAAAGAAGGCCAGAACCTTGACTTCTATTTTGATTTAGGGTTTACACCTAAATTTGATTTTGTACTGGACGAAAACATTGCGGTTGATTACCATGTCATCAAAGTAGATGATACCATGGTTGATAAATACCTGGCCGATATGCGTCAACGATTCGGAACCATGACCAATCCGGAAGTTTCAAGCGAAAATGATGTACTCTACGGCGAATTTTTACAACTTGATGCCGAAGGGAATGATCTGGAAGAAGGTATAATTCATTCAGCCAAGATAGCCATTGATACGATTTCAGAAAAAGAAGTTCAGGGTAAACTCATCGGTTTAAAAGTGGGTGAAACTGCAGTTTTCAATCCACTGAAAGCAACGGGAAATGCTGTTGAAGCGGCTGCTATGCTCGGGATTACAAGGGATGAGGTTGAAGGAATGGAATCGGATTTCAAATATACGGTTAGCGAAATCAGTGCGATGAGCCCGGCCGAAATGAACGAAGAATTTTATAACAAGGTATTCCCTGATATGGGTATAAGCTCGGAAGAAGAATTCAGGAACCAGGTGCGGAATGAGTCGGAAAAGGCATTTATTGCTGACAGCGATCATCTTTTTGCTCATCATTCGCAGGATAAACTGGTTGAATGTACCGAAATCAACCTTCCTAATGAGTTTATGAAGCGCTGGCTGGTCGAAAGTAACGAAGGCAAGTTAACCGCCGAAGATATTGAGCGTGATTACGACAAGTATGTCGAAAGTATGAAATGGCAGCTGATCGAAAACAAGATCATCCTCGAAGCCGGCATCGAAGTTGCCGACGAAGAAATAAAAGACTATGTGAAGGATTATTATCTGCAGGGATGGCGCACCATGCCACTCACGGATGACCTGATGGAAAGACTCGATACAATTGCGGATTCATTTCTGACGGATAAACCTAAAGAAGTGCGCCAGATCGTTGATTCACTTTACGGCCAGCGCGTTACCGCTTATATTAAATCGAAAGTCAACCTGGTCAAAAAGGAAATCACGTACGACGAATTTATTAATTTAGATGCCCAAAAACACTAAACCATGAACATGCACGACGAATTCCGCAAATATGCCGTTCATCACCGCGGTATCAGCAGTACCACGCTCAACAGGTACTCATCCGTTTACGGCAACAGTTATATCTCACCTACTATTATTGAGGAACGCCAGCTGAACATTGCAACTATGGATGTTTTCTCAAGGCTGATGATGGACCGTATCATTTTCCTGGGTGTTCCCATCGATGATTATGTAGCCAATATCATACAGGCACAATTACTTTTTCTGGAATCGGTGGATTCAAAACGTGATATACAGATTTACCTGAATACTCCTGGTGGATCCGTTTACGCCGGACTGGGAATTTATGACACTATGCAGTACATTGTTCCCGACGTGGCTACTATTTGTACAGGAATGGCCGCATCCATGGGTGCAGTCCTGCTTTGTGCCGGTCAGAAAGGCAAGCGTACCGCACTGAAACATTCGCGTATACTCATTCACCAGCCAATGGGAGGAGCCGAAGGACAGGCATCGGATATAGAAATCACTACCCGTGAGATTCTGAAGCTGAAAAAGGAATTATATGATATCATTGCGAACCATAGCGGGCAAACCTTCAAGAAAATTGAAAAAGATTCGGACAGGGATTACTGGATGACAGCCGAAGAAGCCAAAGCATACGGTATGATTGACGAACTGCTTGTCAGGGAGGCAAAATAGGAATAAATAAAAGTACTTCCGGCAAGAGTAGAAAGATTCTCCACTTTTGCCGGAATTTTCATAACTTTACACTTCAATGCTAATAATAAATTAGCCCTGAAGTACTTACCCGGTTTTTGTCTTTTAAAGCAATTGCAGGGGGATTTTTTAACATACTGATTATGACGAAGAAAGAAGAACGCTGTTCCTTCTGTGGAAGGCCCAAACGCGAAACCAATATACTCATTGCCGGTCTCGAAGGACATATATGCGATTATTGCATCGACCAGGCCCGGGAAATTATGCGTGAAGAGATCAAGCACACCGGAACGGCAGATCATAAAACCCTTGAAACACCTAAACCGCAGGAGATCAAGGCGTATCTTGATAAGTTCGTGATCGGCCAGGACGACTCGAAACGTGTGCTGGCTGTTGCTGTTTACAACCACTTTAAGCGTATTAACCAGCCGGTTTCGAAAAATAAGGATGAAGTAGAAATTGATAAATCGAATATCATCCTGGTGGGTGAAACCGGCACGGGTAAAACCTTGTTAGCGAGAACAATAGCCCGCCTGCTCCAGGTTCCTTTCTGTATTGCAGATGCAACTGTGCTTGCTGAAGCTGGTTACGTGGGCGAAGATGTTGAAAGTATACTGAGTCGCTTGTTGCAGGCTGCTGATTATAATGTTGCCGCTGCAGAGAAGGGTATTGTGTTTATTGATGAAATTGATAAAATTTCGAGAAAGAGCGATAACCCGTCTATAACCCGCGACGTTTCGGGTGAAGGAGTACAGCAGGCCCTGCTTAAGTTGCTCGAAGGGGCTGACGTAAATGTTCCTCCCCAGGGTGGTCGTAAGCATCCCGAACAGAAAATGATACTGGTTAACACCCGCAATATCCTCTTTATATCCGGAGGTGGATTCGATGGTATAGATAAAAAAATTGCTGCCCGCATGCAAACCAATATTATAGGATATTCTAATGACCGCGACAAGGATATTATCGATCGTCACAACCTGCTGCAGTATGTTGCGCCCCAGGACTTGAAAAGCTTTGGACT
>JBAXXB010000404.1:0-3329 GCA_037128115.1 Bacteroidota bacterium | reverse complement strand
AATATGTTGAAAAAACTCAAGGATCTTCTAACACGCAAACGTCTCTGGCCACTGGTGGATGTACTCATTTTCATACTAATAACCTATGGGTTTCATCTGCTATATTGGGAGTATAATTCCGAAATATCCGGGTTTGCACTCTTCAACGATATAACCGCCTGGCTTGCTGCAAGCGTTTATATTGCCAGTTCATGGATAGATTCTCATATTCTGGGAATGGATATTGTATTATATTCGAAAAACATAATACACTTCAATATTAACAATGGTGTTATTATTATTGAGGAAAGTTGCTCCGGGTTTAAGCAAATGTGCCAGGTGCTGGTGCTATTTCTGCTCTTCCCCGGACCATGGAAGTATAAACTCTGGTATATCCCAATGGGGTTAGTCTCCATGTTCCTGATCAATATAGTAAGAATAGTTTGTTTAAGCATAGTCATTATTCATTGGCCACATCAGTGGGATTTTATACATATGTGGGTTTTAAGGCCGTTCTACTACCTGGTAATATTTATCTTATGGGTCGTCTGGGTGGAGAAATTTGGTGGAATCCAGATGTATTTTAAAGAAAGGCAACTAAAATAAATCGAATCAATAGTCAAAATGTCTTTAGGCTTTGATACCAATATGAGTTATTGAAGGAAACCGCTCTACTTATATCTATTTAACTAATGTTAAAAAAAATAGCATTTTTCACTTATTTACTGCTGATAACAACACTTAGCCTTTGGCCTTCGGATGGGTTACCCGATATCGCTCTTTTCCCTGGTGCCGATAAAATAATTCATGCAGGTATGTATGCCGGGCTTACTTTTATCCTTTTCTGGGCATGGCCCGCAAGGTTTTCAGATAAAAAACAGCTGTTTCCTTTACTGGCTGTATTCCTATGGGGATTCCTTATGGAATTTCTCCAGGGCTTTACTCACCTGGGACGCACTTTCGATATGACCGATGAACTGGCTAATACCCTGGGATATATACCTGGTTGGATTTGCTGGATTTGGATTAAACGGATAAACACTCCATAATAATTTGTTTGAGAACTATTCCATCCAGAATTGTTGAATAACAGTTATCCACCTGTAATCAAAATTCCAGCCCCTTGCAAATAGAGATTCTTCCTTATAACGAAGATCATATCACTAAACCGGATTCACAGCAGTTATTGACTATAGGGGATAATGCTTGCCTGCCGGGTATTATTGCCGGTACGTTTGGATGGGAAGCTGTAAATATTAATGCCATAGATTCCAAAGGCAATAGGCTGATAGTGGGTGCTTGTATAAAAGCCGGTAAGATAGTAATGCTTCCTCATTTTTCATACGGACCCTCATCAAATCCGGAGATTGCAAGCAAAATATTACAGGCGCTGAAATTTAAGGGTTTCCTCTGTGAATGGCGGATGACCTCTCCTGTTTCGGAACACACTTATACAGATAAAATAACCACTTACCTGCCTCTTTTGGCTGGTTTTGATGAACACTTAAGGCAATTCGGATCTAATATAAGGCGTAAAATCAGGAAGTGCTCACTAAACGGAATTGTTGTTAAAAAAGGCAATTCAGGGATGCTCCACGACTTTTACGGAATTTATTCCCGTAATATGCATAGGCTTGGCTCTCCTGCACTTCCGCAACAATGGTTTGCGGCTTTGCTCAGTCAATACCGTAACGGTGAAGTCGGAATATGGTGCGCTTATATTGGAAATCAGCCTGTTGGAGCGGCATTTATGCTGGAATACCGGGGGTTCTACGAAGCTTGCTGGTTCTCGACAAATAATAGGTATAACAAGTTGTACACCTCCTATGGGCTATACAGTGAAATGATACGCTATGCAATTGAACATGGTGGGCGTTACTTCTCATTCGGACGTAGTACCCTGAAAAGCAGTGTCCATAAGTACAAACAACAATGGGGTGGTATCGACTTACCTCTCGTTTGGAATTATACACATCCACAGGGAAGAAACATTAGGAGTTTCTCCTTTTTGACAAAATTGTGGAATCTCTTACCTTATCCGGTTGCCCGGTTTATAGGGCCAGTAATCGCAGGTAAGCTTTATTAAGAAGGGACCTAAATCCAATATAGCCCGTATATATCCCCGAGCCTTTATTCTTCAAGTATAATGATTATCAATAATCGTATTGATAGCCTATAATTCTCGGAACAATATTAAAATTAAGGAACCTGGCCCATTATCGTTTACTTTTGAACTAAAGGCTCTGGCTGCTGTTTTAATAATCTTTACATTTGACCCTTCCTGCATAAACCATACTGCATGCGTATACTTACCTTTGATATTGAAGACTGGTACCATTTCCTCGAGCATCGTTCAACACGCAATGAAATACAATGGAAAGATTTTGAACCCAGGGTAAGGCAGAACACGGCTTGTATCCTGGAATTCCTTGCCAGGCATAAGCAGAAAGCAACTTTTTTCATAATAGGATGGGTAGCAAAAAAGAATCCTGGCCTGGTGAAAGAAATAGCCGATGCCGGGCATGAAATCGGGCTACATTCATATGGTCACCAGTTAATCTGGCAACAGACGCCCGACGAATTCAGGCAGGACCTGATTCGCAATATAGGTGTTCTTGAGGATCAATTGGGATATAAAGTGGACAAATACCGGGCCCCTGGATTTTCAGTGAAACGGATAAACCTGTGGGCATTTGATATTATGGCAGAAGTTGGAATAACAACTGATGCAAGTATTTTCCCAGCGGCACGAGCACATGGAGGTATGCCTTCATTTCCTTATAATTTTCCATGTCTGGTTCAACGTAATGGCATTATGATCAAGGAGTTCCCAACCAGTTATACAAGTATCGCCGGAATAAGGACAGTGCTTACTGGGGGAGGATATTTCAGGTTCTGGCCCTATAATTTAATTAGGCACTATACTAATAATTCCCCCTATATAATGAGTTATTTTCACCCACGCGATTTCGACAAAAAACAACCTCTGCTGCGTGATTTAGGACCTTATCGCCGGTTTCGGGCATACTATGGTTTAAATAATTCGCAACAGAAACTTGAGCGGTGGATCAGTGAATATTCTTTTTCTGATATCCGCTCAGCAGATGCAGCAATTGATTGGGCAAAAGTTCCAATAGTTAACCTGTAGGGTGAATACTATTTTTACTTTATTGCGATTTAATTTTTTGTTGCTGTCGGGAATTATTATTTTAATGATCTGATTTGAAATAAAAGAGGCATTGAAAACAGCTGTTATACCGCTTCTTGAATTTCATTAGCCCAATGCAAATATTATGGATCACTTTCAAAAGTTGGGGAGTAAAAGAAAAAAAAATTAACCTATATTTTTA